>CAUZHA010000012.1:0-63235 GCA_963579555.1 Planctomycetes bacterium UBA1146 | reverse complement strand
AGAAACTTCCCGAGCTCTACGGAACCTACTTCTATGGTGACTTCGCGACCTTCAACATCTGGGGGCTGCGCTACGATGGAAAGGAGGTGTCCTCGAATACCCTGATCGCCCGCTCGGAGCTTCCTGTCACGGCTTACGGAGAAACCGAGGCCGGCGAGGTCTATATACTCAGCTTCGAGGGGCCTTCCGGGAAGGATATTCGCAAGCTGAATTTCGGCACGGTATTCAATCTCCAGAAGGGCGGAATCTACCGTTTCGCCAGGCGCGCCGTGGCCGAGAAGAAGAGTAAGCCCTTTCCGCGCAAGCTCTCCGAGACGGGTTTCTTCACCAACCTGAAAACCCTGGAGCCCGCTCCCGGGTTGATTCCCTACGATGTGAACGTGCCCCTGTGGTCTGATGGGGCCGCCAAGGAGCGCTACCTCGCCCTGCCGGCCGGCGGCAAGGTCAAGTTCAGCGCCACCGGACACTGGCAGTTTCCCGTCGGCACCGTCATGGTCAAGACCTTTAGTCTCACCGCGACCCGAAGGCTGGAGACCCGTCTGATGGTTCATTCCGATCGTGGCTGGGATGGCTATACCTACCTGTGGAACGAGGAGCGCACCGAGGCGCAACTGCTCGATTCGGCCGTGCGTCGGAGCTACAAGACCGGCAAGGATGGTTCCCAGGAGTGGTATTACCCCAGCCGCTCCGACTGCAATTCCTGCCATACCAAGACAGCCGGGTTCGTTCTCGGCCTGAACACCCGCCAGCTCAACCGTGTTCACGACTACGGCAAGGAGGAGGCCAACCAGCTGGCGGCTCTTTCGAAGCTTGGGATCTTTGATGCAAAGATCGGCAAGCCCGCGGATCACCCGGCCTATCCCGACTGGGAAGCCAAGGGGGGCGATGCCGCTGCCCTCGCCCGTGCCTACCTGGATGTGAATTGTTCGGTATGTCACGCCCCGGGAGGCACCGGTGTCGCGAAGGCCGATCTCAGGTTCAATACGCCGCTTGATAAGACCGGGATTCTCAACGCCGAGCCGGTTCAGAAACGCTTCACCGTCGAGGGCTCGAGGGTTGTCCTGCCCGGGCAACCGAAGAAATCGGAGCTGCTGCTTCGGATGATGCTTGAGGGAGATGGCCGGATGCCGACCATCGCCAGCTCGAAGATCGATGAGAAGGCGGTCAAGATCATCCAGCGCTGGATCAGGAAGCTTCCGGCGGAGTGAGGCGCCTGGGAAGTGTCGGGTGGCTTAACACGCTTGAATGTGCCGCCTGTTTGGATTTCAATAAACGCTCGGCTCAACCTCACGGGTCTGAGGTCTGGGCTTTTCGGCCGCGGTAATTAAAACAGTGACCGCTGACAGTCTCGCGTGCCGTTGTTATTCATAATCCGTCAGGAGAACTTCACATGTTTTCACGCAAGGTGTCTGTGTTGGTCTGTGTTCTGGGGCTTTTATTTTCCGGTTCTCCCAATCCAGCGGTTTCTCAGGAACTCGAGGGCGCGTTTATTTTCGGTTCCAGGGATCTCTCCTGCTCTGTAGAGAGCGCTCCGGGGGAGGCCTATACAATGGTCCATCATTCTTCTCCCGGCGCGATCGCCTACGATTCTCAGCGTGGGTGGGGGTACGAGGTTCTTGTCCCAGGCGATGCTTCTCGCGCAGGCTACGGGCAGTTCGGCCCCTTCGACGATTCGCCGAACGGGCGCACCGCCTTCGCCGACAACCTCTGTCCCACGGAGATCTACGACTCCTTCATCGGCGCCAAGAACTTCATGATGAATTGTGACGAGTTTGTCGTCGGTGACCGGGAGGCACCCTGCTCCGAGGCCGGGCTGACCCCCGATGGCATTATCTTTCGTATCGATGTGCCCAATGGTTTTTACCGTTTCGTTGGCGCCTTCGGTTCCGCTGACAACCGCCACACCAGCCGGATCCTTATCGAGAATGGCGGGGAGGGATCCCCGTTCATGATCACCGACGATCATATCGTGCTGGTCAACAACTTCGACCAGGGCGAGCATTGCCCCGGCACCTTCGCCAGGGTGGGCTTCGGCTGCAAGCTGCCCCCTGAGGGGAATGGTCCGCAGTTCATCGATATGGACGAAGATGGATATCTCTCGGAGGACGGGCCCGCGAGCGCGATGCTCGAGGTTACCGAGGGCTACGTCAGGATGCACCAGCTGCAGGGTAATGCAAATGGCGGAGCCTGCGGAGCGCGGGATCCCAATGGCGGTAACGCGGTGCTGCTGGAAATCTGGAGTGTTGAGGGCGATGACGCCGGCGGGTTTCTCGTCGGGCTCAATCGAACGTTCAATCCCGCGCCATTCTCGCCCGGACAGACAGTGGCGGTAAGCCTGGATGTTTCAAACATACAGGGTGCGACCACCGTAGCCGAGACCTTCCCCGAGGGCTGGACGATCGTAGAGGCTGAGGGCGGAGCCGTCGAGGGTAACACCGTTACCTTTCCCGTCGATGCGGACAGCGTTATCGAATATTCGGTAAGGTCTCCTTCCGGGCAGTGCGGCGCGAGCGAGTTTTCCGCGGTGCTCACGCCCGAGGGGGGGTGCGAGTCCAGCTCATCATCTTCCGCCGCCTGCGAGCCGGTGGATTGCGGTCTGAGAAGCACGGGCGGTCCCGCCAGGATGCTCCAGATCGGCCCCATCGATCTCGGCGCCCAGGCTGGACCCCTTTGCGACGACTCCGGTCGGCTTGGCACCACCGATTACCTCACCGATGGCGAGACCAGCGAGACCAATCTGCTGCTCGAGGAGGGAGATGAGGTCCTGCCTGATTTCGGCGGCGAGGCAGGAGGGGTTGGCGTGACCCTCGCGATGAATCCGGAGCTCAATCCGGCCGCCCTGGATGGAATTCTCACCGTCTGGTCAGCCCAGACCGACGATACCGGCTATATCAACCACAACCTGCCGGAGAATATCGGCGACCCTGTAGATGATTACGTCATCTACAGCCTGACCTACCTGGAGAACACGACGGCGGATTGTCTCGATACCATCCTCGAGGTCGGCAGTGATGATGCGGTCAAGGTGATCCTGAACGGATCCATGATCCACATCAACTCGGTCTGCAGGGGCGTGCCGGGCTATGGCGCCGGCGACATGGTTCCCGCCACCCTGGTACCCGGCGGCAATGTAGTTCTGATCGCAGTAGTTGAACGAGGTGGTGGTACGGGTGTGAGACTGGTGGTTCGCGATACCGCCGGCCAGCCCCTGGTGGATGGAAGCGTTCTCGCTTCCTGCAGCCCGCCGGCTGAGGTCGCCAGCTCCGCCAGCGCAACCCGTTCGATCGAGGTACCTTCTCCCGCCGAGCCCGGCAGCGAGATCAACGTGACCCTCGATGTCCGCGGAGTCGGCGCCGGGGCGACCCTGGTGGAAACCTTCCCGGAAGGTCTCGAGGTAGTAGATGATGGAGGCGGCGTCGTAGAGGGCAACACCATCACCTTCAGCCCTGATGCGGCTGGCGAGGTGATCTACGTTGTCGCCCTGCCGGAAGGAGATTGTCCATTTGATAATGCGGAGTTCTCGGGTTCCTTCTCAGCGGAGGGAGCCTGTGATTCCCAGGTAAGAGGCGATACGAGGGTCGGCTGTGTACAGCCGCCCTGTGAGCCTGACCCCGAAGCGCCGGAGGCCGAACTGGTGGCGGCCTTTGTCTTCGGGGTTCACTTCGATATCTGCGCGGTTCCCAACGATGATGGGTTTGAGTACACCATCGTCGGGCAGACGGGCCCTGACGCTGTTGCCTATGACGAGGTACGCGGCTGGGGCTACGAAGAGATCGTACCCGGTGACGCCAGCCGCGCCGGCTACGGCCGCTTCGGTCCTTTTGATGACAGCCCAAATGACCGTAACCGCTTTGTCGGCGCCTGTCCGGAGGTCGTCTACGATTCCTTCATCGGAGCCAAGAATTTTCCGAATCTCTGCGACGCCGGAGTCGTCGGAGACCTGGACATTCCCTGTTTCGATGGCGGCATCCCGCCCTCGGGACTCGTTTTCCGTGTCGACCTGCCCGATAACGGGCTCTACCGTTTCGTGGCGGTCGTTGGCGAGGCTGACAATCCTCATGCCCATACCGTTGTCGTTGAAGATGGCGGCGAGGGCCCTCCCAGCGGTATCGGGGACAACAACTTCGCCTTCCTGGTGCAGAATTTTGACCAGAACCAGCAGACGACCGGGCAGGTGAAGCCCGACTGTCTTGGCTGTGGCGTGTTCGCCAGGGTGGGATTCGATGACAAGATCCCGCCCCTGGGAGACGGGGTAGCTCCGGATCCCCAGTTCGTCAACTTTGACAGCGATGGGCTTCCCACCGCGAACTGTCCCGACAGTCCTGTTCTCGAGGTTACCGAGGGCTATATCCGGATGCACCAGCTGCAGGGTAACGCCAATGTAGGCCCCGGCAGCAAGAACAACGGTACCCTGGTCGACCCCAACGGCGGGGACGTGGTCCTCCTGGAGGTCTGGCGCGTAGATGATGGCGGCCAGCCGCCTCACCCTCCAGCCCCGGAGGTGAGCCTGAGTGTAGGGTCGCTCGGCGCCGAGGTCTTCGAGGACGAGCAGGTCGATTCGCAGATCTTCGAGGTCTGGAATTCAGGCAGCGGCGGCCTCGATTATTCCATTAGCGATAATGCCGACTGGCTGCGGGTTACCCCGGCCGATGGCCGATCCACCGGCGCCCGCAATACCCATGAGGTGAGCTTCGCTAGCGCCGGACTCGCGGCGGGGGATTACAGCGCGGTTATTACCGTCAGCTCGGCGGACGCGGACAACAGTCCTCAGGAGATCCAGGTCTCCCTGGTTGTAAACCCGCGCAATCCCCTGCCCCTGGCTGGCTTCCGCCGCGGAGATGCGGATGCCAATGGCTCCATGCAGTTGACCGACGCGGTATTTGTTCTGCTCTACCTCTTCTCCGGTGGAGGAGAGCCGCCCTGCATGGAGGCTTCGGATGCCGACAACAACGGCGCCCTGCAGCTGACCGACGCGGTATTTGTTCTGCTCTACCTCTTCTCCGGTGGAGATGCTCCGCCGGCGCCCGGCCCTGGAGAATGCGGTCCTGATACCGGAGATGTGGACCTTGGCTGCGGTGCCTACGACACCTGCGGTGCCTGAGAGGATGCTTGCGGGCTGTCCTGCGGGGAGGCCCGCAAGCGCCTTTTTTTCGGCTGAGGAGTAAAAGATGAGCGATCTGTTTTCCCGGCGTGCCTTTCTTTCCCGTTCCGGCCAGGCCACGGCCGTTGCGGCTGGTGCCATGACGTCACCCGGCAGAGCCGCCGGCCAGGCGGCGGGGAAAAAGAAGATTCGCATCGCCCAGCTTGGCGTCGGTCACGCGCATGCGGCCGGCAAGATGCAGGCCTATCGCCAGAGCGGAGCTTTCGAGGTGGTCGGGGTCTGCGAGCCGGATGAGTCTCTGAGGCGGAAGGCCAGTGCAGCCGGGGTGTACAAGGACCTTCGCTGGGTTACCCGGGAAGAGCTGCTCAACCTGCCCGCCCTCCAGGCGGTCGCGGTGGAAACCCGTGTTCGCGATTCGCTGGACCATGCCGGGGTCTGTGTGGATGCGGGCCTCCATATTCATCTCGACAAGCCCGCGGGCTCTTCGCTGCCGAAGTTCAGGAAGATTTTGCGCGCCGCCGCGGCCCGGGAAAGGGTGGTCCAGATGGGATATATGTATCGCTACAACCCGGGCATCGTCTTCCTGCGCGAGGCTCTCCAGAAAGGCTGGCTGGGAGAGGTCTTCGAGGTACATACGGTGATGAGCAAGGTGGTGGGCGCCGGTAGCAGGAAGGCTCTCGCGGAATACCCTGGAGGCATCATGTTCGAGCTCGGCTGCCACATCATCGATCTCGTGGTCGGAGTGCTTGGGGCGCCTCGGAAGGTCTCATCCTTTCCGCGCCACTCAAGCGGCCTGGCTGATGGCCTGGTCGATAATATGCTTGCCGTTCTCGAATATCCCAGGGCCCTGGCTACGGTCAAGTCGAGCGCCCAGGAGGTCGAGGGTTTTGCCCGCCGGCACCTTGTGGTCTGCGGCAGCGAGGGTACGCTCCAGGTCCAGCCGCTCGATTCACCAGCTGTCCGGCTGGCGCTGTCAAAGCCGCGGGAGAAATTCAGGCGGGGTTACCAGGACGTTCGTTTTCCGCGCTACTCCCGCTATGTCGATGACGCAGCCGATTTCGCCCGGATTATCAGGGGCGAGAAAGAGAGCGACTTCAGCATAGAGCACGATGAGGCGGTTCAGCGAGTCGTTCTCGAGGCCTGTGGGCTGCCTGTCGATCGTTGAGGCAGCGTCCTCCCTGACTACTTTACCCTGGTCTCTTTGCGGAGGTCTACGCAGACCAGCTCGCCCGTGCTGCGTGCATAGAAGAAGCCCCCGGCAAGGGCGGGGTAGGCCCGTACCGTCTCATGAAGGATGGCGGCGCTGCCCAGGCGGCTGTAGCCCTTGGGCGAAACGCGGGCGAGGATGAGCTCCCCGGAGTCCGCCATCACCAGCAGCTTGTCGCCGGCGAGTATGAGGGTTCCGGAACCAAAGCGCTTTTCTCCCGGCTGGGCTTCGCTCCAGGCGATCTTGCCTCCTGCGAGCGAGACGCAGCGTAGCTGGGTGCCGTATTCCTGCCGTCCATCGAAACCGTAGAGGTAGCCCGAGCTCTGGATGCTGGAGGAATAGTGGCTCGACAGGATGCGGTCGCCGGACCAGAGCTCGCGGTAGTCGTCGCCGCTGACCTTCAGGCAGATGGAGCCGGTCTGGTAGCTCGAGGAAAAATAGACCATGTCGTTGGTCAGGACCGGGGTGGCGGCGTTGACCGCGGCCCCGATCCGGGCTCGCCAGCGTTTTTCGTACAGGATGTTTCCTGTCCCCGGATCAAGAATCACGATACCCGTGCGGGTGAAGCAGACCAGCCTTGTCTTTCCAGCCAGCTTGCCGATGACAGGGGAGGAATACCCGGCCTCATCGCTGGTGGCGCCCCAGAGGGGTTTTCCGGTCTCCGAGTCAAAGGCGACGATCCCGCTGCCCTTGCCGCCTGCGTCGATACCGGCTGTTCCGCCAACCTGGACGAAGACCTTTCCTCCTGAGACCAGGGGCGCGCAGGCCGTTCCGAAGAAGCTCTCGCGCGGCTTAAAGGAGGCGTGGGTGTCGAGTCGCCAGATCTTTTTTCCGTTTTTGAGATCGGTGCAGCTGAGAATTCCGGCAGCTCCATTGGTGTAAACCCTGCCATTGTCGATGGTGGGTACGGCCCGCGGGCCCTCGTCAAAGCCGAAACGGTCCCTGTAGCTGGCCGGGTAGCTGGCGGTCCACAGGGGCTTTCCCGTCGCCGCATCGAGGCAGTCGAGGATCTCTTTTTCAGCCATCCTGTGGAAGAGCACAAGCTTGCCGTCAGCCACTGAGGGACCGGCGAAGCCCAGGCCGACCTTTTTTCTCCAGGTAACGGCGGGGCCAGCCGAAGGCAGGGAGTCGACCAGGGCAGGTCCGCGGTAGACTCCATTCCTGCTCGGGCCGTGAAGTTGCGGCCAGTCGGTCGCTTCATCCGCGTCGGCCGCAGCCGTGATCGCCAGCAGGGCGGCGAGAATCAGGACGGTGATGGTTCTCCTGGAAGACATGACTTTGCCCTGTTGCGTTTCTGGACGATTTTCAAATCAGGTCAATCAGTTTAGTCGCAGCTTTCGAAATAACCTACACAAAGCTAAAATACGCCTGTCGGTTTTAGAGTCCGTCCAGGCCGGCCGGAAACGATGGCCTGGCGGTTTCCTTTCGCGTTGGAGACATCCCTTGAGTGAGTCCAAGAGAGCGAGCCTCTTCATCACCTGCCTGGTCGATTTTCTCTTCCCAGGGGTCGCCAAGGCCATGGTCAAGGTGTTGCGTCACTACGATGTGGAGCTGGAGTTTCCCGGGAACCAGACCTGCTGCGGCCAGCCGGCCTTCAATGCCGGATTTCGGCGCGAGGCACGGGAGCTGGCCCTGGCCTTCCTCGATGTATTCGAAGACTGCGAGGCTGTCGTGAGTCCTTCAGGCTCCTGTGTCGCGATGGTGAAGGAATACTATCCCAAGCTCTTTTCAGACGATGAAGAGCTTAGCGGGCGTTTCCAGTCGCTGGCTGATCGAACCTGGGAGTTTTCGCAATATCTCACCGAGGTGCTTGGAGTCACCGAATTCCCCGGGCGGCGTGATGGCTCCCTGACCTGGCACGATTGCTGTCATTCTCTCAGGGGGCTCGGGGTCCGGGATGGCCCGAGGAGGTTGCTCGCTTCTGTCGAGGGAGCCGAGCTTCGCGAGCTTGAAAAATCGGACGAGTGCTGCGGGTTCGGCGGGCTCTTTTCCGTCAAGTTCGATAAGATCTCTTCCCGGATGCTTTCGAATAAGCTGGCCTGTATTGAAAAGAGCGGAGCCGAGAGCCTGGTCGCGACCGATTGCAGCTGCCTCATGCACATGGCGGGCGGGCTGGAGAAGAGCGGCTCCGAGGTCCGGGCGCTTCATCTTGCCGAGGTGCTGGCCGACGCTCTCGAAGAGAGCGGGGCCGGCTCGCAAGAGGAGGCGTCTTCATGAGACCGCGCTCCGACCAGTTTCACGAGCTGTCGAGCCGGGCTCTCGAGGATGACTCCCTGCGTGAAGCACTGAAGAGGGCCAGCTCGAGCTTTCATGCCGCGAAGACGGATGCCGTTGATTCGATGCCGGACTGGGAGGAGCTTCGCCAGCGGGGACACGATCGAAAGAATCGAGCCATCGAGAACCTTCCTGAGGCCCTCGAAACCTTCGAGAAGAACTTTCGCTCTCGCGGCGGCGAGGTCCATTATTGCGAGGATGGAGCTTCTGCCAGGGATAGGATTCTTTCGATCATTCGCTCCAGCGGGGGCAGCAGCGTCACCAAGAGCAAGTCGATGGTCACCGAGGAGATCGCTTTGAATGATCATCTCGAGGCCGCGGGGCTGAGTGTTCTCGAGGGAGACCTGGGTGAGTACATCATCCAATTAGCCGGGGAGCATCCTTCGCATATCATCGCCCCGGCTATTCACAAATCACGAGAGGAGGTGGCGCAGCTCTTTCATGATCATCTGGGATCCGACCCCGATGCCGACATTCCTGAGCTCACTCGCGTGGCCAGGAAAACCCTGAGGGAGGCTTTTCTCGAGGCTGATATCGGCATCTCCGGAGCGAATTTTGTCATCGCCGAGACGGGTACGATCGTCCTGGTCGAGAACGAAGGTAATATTCGAATGTCGACAACCGTCCCTCGCGTTCATATCGCGGTGGTGGGTATCGAAAAGGTCCTACCCAGGAGGTCCGACCTGGCCACCCTGCTGCGCCTGCTTTGCCGCAGCGCCACCGGGCAGCGTGTCACTAGCTACATCTCCTTCATCAGCGCGCCGAGGACGGGGGTCGAGGGAGATGGTCCGGAGAAGCTCCATGTCGTTTTCCTGGATGCCGGTCGCTCGAGGCTCTGGGCCGACCCAACGCAGAGAGAGGCCCTGAACTGCATTCGCTGCGGAGCCTGCCTGAATTTCTGTCCGGTCTACGAAAGCGTGGGCGGACATTCCTACGGCTGGGTCTACCCCGGCCCCATCGGCTCCGTCATCACACCGCATTACATCGGAATCGAGAAGGCCAGCCAGCTGCCGCAGGCCTCGAGTCTCTGCGGGCGTTGTGGCGAGGTCTGCCCGATGAAGATCCCGCTTCCCGATATGTTGCTTGGTCTGAGGGCGAAGGCCGTTGAGGCTGGAAGCGCGGGTTTTGTTGAGAAGCTGTCCATGCGGTCTTTTTCCCTGCTGGCGAGGTCACCGCGGCTCTGGCGCCTGCTGCTCGCCTTCGGTCGGCCGTTTTACAGGCTGGTTGTGCGCGCCGGCCTGGCCGCGGTTCTTGGCGGGGCGGCCCGGCGCTGGAGCCGCAGCCGCAGCCTGCCGCTTCCCGGCAGATCCGGGTTCCGCCGCTGGTGGCGCGAAAACGCTGAAAAAGGGGGCGAGTGATGCCTGACGATTACAGGGAGAGACTCTTCGGATTTCTGAGGAGCCGCGCTGTCGGGCAGCCGGGAGAGCTCCTGGTGGAGGATCCCGCGCCGCGCCCTTCAACGGCTCCAGGAGCCGGCGATGATCTCGCGGAGCGTTTTTGCTCTGAGCTGTCCGCCGTTGGTGGAGAGGCGGTGAATCTCGGGGCGGTCGAGGATCCCGCCGCCGAGCTCGGAAATTGGTTGAAAGGACTCGGCCTGGCGAGCGCCGCCATGGACAGCGATCCGGCCTGGGAGCTGCTCGCGCTGCCGGTCAGGGAGCTTCTCTCCTCCGCTGGCCTCGCCGTTGATTCGGTCGACAGCTCGGTGAATCCGCAGGAGCTGGCCGGTTATGACCTGGGGGTGACGTTGGCCGACGCGGCCATCGCGGAGACAGGTACCATCGCGCAATGCGCGCGTCCTTTTCGCCCGCGCGCGATCTCGCTGGTGCCTCGCTGCCATCTCGTTCTTGTCCCGAGCGACAGGCTCCTGGGCGGAATGGAGGACTTCTTCGAAGGTATCGATGAAGGGGCTTGCTGGGCGACGGGCGATGCCGACTTCGATTCCTATTTCACCTGGATCACCGGGCCCAGCCGTACAGCGGATATCGAGAAGACCCTGACGATCGGCGTCCATGGTCCGGAAAGAATAGGCGTATTCCTGCTGGGGGAGGGAGCTTCCGATGGCTGAGCGAAGTGGAATCTGCTGCTCCGGAAACTGGATTGTCGACAGGGTGAAGACGGTCGATGTGTGGCCGCAGGAGGAAACCCTTGCCAATATTCTGGACGAAGAATCCGGTACCGGCGGGGCGGCCTGCAATGTCGCCATCGATCTCTCCCGTTTCCAGCTGGGACTGGAGCTCTCCGGTCTCGGCCTGGTGGGGCAGGATGCCGATGGCCGGAGAATCCTGTCCGATTGCGCAGAGGCCGGGATCGACACCCGCTTCCTTCGCGCTGTCGAGGATGCGCCCACATCCTACACCGATGTCATGACGGTCAGGGAGTCGGGCCGCAGGACCTTCTTTCACAACCGCGGAGCCAACGCCCTTCTGTCCCCGGAGCATTACCCTCTCGACGAGCTGTCCTGCAGGATCCTGACCCTCGGCTACCTGCTGCTGCTCGATGGGATGGATGAGGACGACTCCGAGTACGGGACCCGGGCGGCCAGGGTGCTGGCCGGCTGCAGGGAGCGGGGGATCCTGACCGCGGTCGATGTCGTCAGCGAGGATTCTGATCGTTTCGCCCGCATTGTCACACCCGCCCTTCCGCATGTGGACTACCTGGTCATCAACGAGATCGAGGCCGCGCGGACGACCGGAACGGAGCTGCGGAGAGGTGAGACCCTGGACCGCGGGGCGCTCGAGAGAGCGGCCGAGCTTCTGCTCGACAACGGGGTGAAGCAGGCGGTGGTGATCCACACCCCGGAGGCGGCCTTCGGGTTGACGGCCTCCTCTGAGGCGACCTGGAGGGCCGCCCACACTCTCCCCGACGGCTTTATCAGGGGCAGCGCGGGAGCTGGCGATGCTTTTTTCTCCGGCATGGTCGCCGGGGTGTACGAGGGCTGGGGTCTTGGGGAGTCCCTGCGCTTCGCCAACGCCGCGGCGGCAAGCTGTCTTCGTCATCCGACCTGCTCCGGCGGAGTGGGCGGCGCGGCGGAGATCCGTGAGCTTGCCGACAGCCTTCCCCTGCGCGAGGATTGAATCGGTGAGCAAGCCAGGGATCACCGCGGCAATCGACAAGCTCAGGTCCGAGGCCCTGGATGTTTTCCAGACGGGTGTCGCTGAGGCGGATCCCGCCAGGGCGGTGGAGCGCGCCCTGGCCGCCGCCGGTTCGCTGCCCGTGCCGGGCCCCGGCGGAGTCATTCGAGCCGTGGCCTTCGGCAAGGCTGCCTGCTCGATGGGACAAGCCCTGGGCGCTGTTCTCGCCGAGGCCGCCCTCGGCTGGAGCGGCCTGGCTGTGGTGAACAGGGAAAACCTTGCGGAGGTGGATGGCTTCCGCGTCCTGGTTGGCGGCCATCCGCTGCCGGATGAGGCCGGGGTCGAGGCCGCGCGGGAGGTGGCGGAGTTCGTCGCCGAAGCGGGTGAGAACGATCTGACCTTCCTCCTCGTCTCGGGCGGAGGCTCCGCTATCCTGTCGGCGCCGGCGGAGGGGGTCACCCTCGCTGACAAGCTCGACTGTACCTCGCGACTGCTTGCCTGCGGGGCGGACATAGGCGAGATCAACACCGTGCGCAAGCACCTCTCTTTTCTCAAAGGGGGGGGGCTGTCGGCGCGGCTGGGCGGAGGCGAGCTGGTGACGCTGCTCCTCTCCGATGTCATAGGAGATGATCTCTCCACGATCGCGAGCGGTCCCGCTGTTCCCGATCCAACGACCTTCTCCGATTCGATCGCAGTGCTGCGTACTCGCGGAATCTATGACGAGGTATCGCCTGGAGTGCGGGAGCGACTTGAGGCGGGCTGTCGGGGGGAGCTTCCCGAGACGCCAAAGCCGGGGGCTCCCGTCTTCGAGCGGGTCAGCAGCTTTCTCGGGGGTTCCAACAGCCTGAGCCTGGCCGCGGCCTCCCGCCGCGCCCGGGAGCTCGGCTATACCGTGAATGTTTTCAGCGAGGCGCTCGTTGGCGAGGCCCGTGAGGCCGCAGCCGACCTTGCCGGCGAGCTTGCCCGCGTCGAGAGGCAGGAGGGGGCCATCGCCATACTGGCCGGTGGAGAGACCACGGTCACCCTGCGAGGGGCAGGGCGTGGCGGACGCAACCAGGAGCTGGGCCTGGCCTTCGCGCTGGAGAGCGCCGCCGGGAGGTCCGACCGCGCCTGGAGCTTTCTCAGCGGGGGGACCGATGGGATCGATGGGCCGACCGATGCAGCCGGCGCCCTGGTTGATTCCCTCACACTGGAGCGAGGGGGAGGCTCGCCCCGGGCGGCGCTCGACGACAACGATTCCTATACCTTTCTCGAAGCTGCAGGGGGCCTGCTGAAAACCGGGGCCACCGGGACCAATGTCGCCGACCTTCAGATCCTGCTGCTGGCTCCCCAGGGCTGATCAGCCGCGCGCGGCCAGGATCCAGGCGCGCGCCTTCTCGGGATCGATCCCCCTGACGATGTCATCATCGATCTTCAGGAAGCTGCCGACGATCGCTCCGTCCGCCGTCTCCAGCAGGGAGGCAATGTTCTCTTCGGTCGCGCCGCTGCCAATGAAGAGGTGACGGTCCGGAACAGCCTGCCTGACCTCGGTGAGCTCCTCCGGGGCGACCGGGGCACCGGTGGCCCTGCCGGTAACGATGAGTCCATCTGCGAGTCCCCTGTAGGCCGTCTCCCTGGCCAGCTCAGCCAGCTCGCGCGCTGTTCCCAGCTGGACGGCGTGCTTGACGTCGACATCAGCGAGGATGCCGAGCTTGCCGCCGAGCTGGCTCCTCAGGCGCAGCGTCTCTGCGGCCCGGCCCTCGATGATTCCCTGGTCTGTGAGCATCGCCGAGGTGTGGACATTGACCCTGATTCCATCGAGCCCCGCTCCGGCCGCTATCGAGAGCGCCGCCAGCGGGTCATTTCTCAGCACATTGACGATGACGATGGCATCGCTGGTTGGAAGCTCGCAGGCGATCCGGGTCATCGCCGCCGTGGTGATCGGCGGCACGGTCTCGGGAAAAAAGGGGAGGTCGCCGAAGTTTTCGATGACGTAGCCGTCGAAGCCTGCCTCGAGGAGGTTTTCGGCATCCTCTCGCGCCGCCTCGATGATGGTAGCCAGCTCCGCGCTGTCCTCGCATCCGGGGCTGCCCGGCAGCGGCTTGAGGTGGACAACTCCCAGGAGAATCTTGTCTCGAGGCCTCTCCCTGCTCAGCAGGAGCTCGTGTTGGTCTTCACTCAAGGCTGCTCTCCGGTTCGGGCTCCGCGGCCGGCAGGTCAAAATCGATGACCCCGTTGAATTCCGTCCTCTTCGCCGTGGCAGGCTCCCCCTTCAATTCCTCCAGGTCATTGGTTACCTGGGATGGCGGCCGCTCCGCCTCTCGGAAGATCACCATCGGCGCAGGCTCATCGGTGGTCTGGGCGAAGGGCGCCAGGATCTTCCAGAGCTCGTCGCCGGTGACGAGCAATTCGTCCGTGACCTTGCGGGTGCCAAAGAAGCTTCTCTTCTGACGCACTCTCTCGAGCAGGACCAGGTCTGTGAGCGGGATCACCGCGGGTACATCCGTGCGCCAGACGCAGAGCGAGAGAACATCGCCGTTGTAGGAGGCCGGCTGAACCTGCAGCACCTCCAGCCCCTCTTCCCGGTATTTCTCGCGAAGCCCAGGGCAGGAGGCTGCGTAGCCGAAGAAGTTGCGGGAGCGCTCATCGCTCCAGCGAATGAAGTCGAGCTCTCCCTTGAGCTCGAGAAAGACGGACTTCTGGGTCTTCAGCCAGCTGTCGTACAGCTCCTCAGCGCTGTAGCTCCCGGCCTCGCCTCCCCCGGGCGCCTGGGGATCAATCGAATCGAGCCCGGCGGACCGGGCGATGGATAGCAGGAAGGCGATGGCTTCCCGGGCTACCCCCGAAGGCTGAAAGAGGGGAATGTTGATGGTCACCGTCGGCATGTCGATGACGGGGTCCGGCTCTTCCTCCTCTTCTGAGCCGGGGAGGTTCGCCTGCTCGAGGTCGCCCGCATCGGGTAAAACGGAGGTAGGCTCGGCGGCTTCCCCGTCTTCATATCCGTCGTGTTCCGCCGCCGGTTCTTTTTCAAGCAGGCCGGGATCGAGCAGGATAAAGAAGCGGACGCTATTGTCCTGGTTGTGATAGACCATCTGGGTCGGATCCGACCTGTCCTGGAGCAGCCAGGGAGATTCGGCTAGCTTCCCGCTGATGGCCTCGCCATCGAAGGTTTCGGAAGAGGAAGGTACCAGGAAAAGATCAAATGTCTTCATCTCTACGGGACTCTGGAACTGGTCATGGGTTGCCTGACCGGATAAGGTACCCATTCTTTCAAAAGCTGTCGCATTTTTTTCATCGCATCGTTGGTATTCCTTCATGAAAATCTGGGCCATCAGTGACCTCCATCTCGGCTTTTCTACCGGAAAGTGGATGGACCAGTTTGGCGAGCACTGGGAGGGTCATCATGAGAAGGTCGAGGCCGCCTGGAGGGAGCTGATTGAGCCGGATGATCTCGTGTTGCTTCCCGGGGATTTCTCCTGGGCCATGAAGGCGGTAGATGTCGCTGTCGAGCTTGAGTGGCTCGCGGCGCTTCCCGGTAAGAAGGTGCTCATCAAGGGCAACCATGACTATTGGTGGCCTGGTTCGCATAAGAAGCTCAACGAGCTGCTTCCGGAGGGAATCTACGCGATCAAGAAGAGGGCTGTGGTCGTGGACGGCGTTGCGATCATCGGCGTGCGCGGGGGGGATTTCATCCCGTGGTGTCCGCCTGATGAGGAGCTCGGAGCGGAGGCCCTGGAGAAGGCCTTCGCGACACTTCAGAAGGAGCGCCGGGAGCTGCTCCAGTCCATCGAATACCTCGCGGGTATCTACGAGGGAGAGCAGCCGCCGATCGCGCTCTTTCATTATCCTCCCTACCGGATCGGCTCCAAGGAGAGCGCCTTTACCCGGATTCTCGAGTCGGTGGGCTGCAGCCATTGTCTCTTTGGACATCTTCATACCAGCCCTGAGTGGGAGAGGGTCTTCAAGGGAGACTCCAATGGGGTGAGCTACCGGCTGGTGAGTTGCGACTACCTGGATTTCAAGCCGCTCCTGATCGACGAGCGTAAGTGAGCGGGTTGCTGCTGCCGGTCGTCGCGGTCAGCCAAGGAGCCTGTCGAGCTCGATCTCTTCGAACCCATCAAAGACGGCGGTCGCTTCGCCGAGAGAATCGGCCGGATGTGTCGTGGCCAGGGCAAAGACGGCCATGCCCGCTGCGTTGGCCGCCTCGATTCCGGTCGGCGAGTCCTCGAAGGCGAGGCAGCGGTTCGGGGCGAGGTCCAGCGCTGCTGCGGCATCCAGGTAGGTCTGCGGATGCGGCTTGGGTAGCTCGACATCCCTGCGGCAGGTGATGGATTCAAAGAGCTCGGCGTAGCCGCCGGCCTCGAGGAAGAGCTCCGGGTTGCGGCTGGAGGTGGCGACAGCCGCTTTCAGTCCCCGGTCGCGAGCAGCGGTAACGAATTCGCGTGCTCCTGGAACCCTCTGGACGCCTTCCTCTCCCAGCACCACGCGGACATGGTCTTCCTTGAGCTGCATGAGCTCCAGGAGCCGCTGCTCTTCAAGCGGTCCGAGGATGTTCATCAGCACGTTCTCTCTGGAGATTCCCATGCCGGTGTCTCGATAGGCTTCCCAGGAATAATCGACTCCTGCGGTTGCGAGGGTCGCCCGGTAGGCCTTCCAGTGGACTCGCTCCGAGGAGACGAGGACTCCATCCATGTCGAAGATCAGGGCCTGGGGAGTATCCGTGGGTGTCTGCATATCCATCTCGGGAGGAGCGGGGGGTATTCCTTCCCCCATCTGGCTGTCGCCATTGTCCGTTGTCAAGACTGGAGCCGTCTGCTATAAACGGGTTTCAAGTGCAGAGGGGACCGAGAGGCGGCATGGCCAAGTGGTAAGGCAACGGTTTGCAAAACCGTCATCCCCGGTTCGAATCCGGGTGCCGCCTCCATTTTTCAGCCCGGCGAGAGTCAATCCTTGGTCTGGGCTGCCAGCGCTCTCTGGTAGCTTGCCTCGCCCATCAGCTGCTCCATCTCCTTGAGACGGCTGTCGATTACCGAGGCCACCGGTCTTGAGAAGTCCGCGCTCTGCAGCCGGGCGGTGGGGGCGCTGCTCTCAAGGAAGGAGAGGGCACTTGTGTATTTTTTCAGTGCGGCTCCCAGCTGGACCCGGTCGCGTTCGAGGTCGCCCATGAGAAGATGACAGGTGGAGAGCTCCAGCACATCGCCGAGAGCCGCAGCTGTTTTTTGAGCTTCATCATAGAGAGAGAGCCCCTCTTCGTAGGCTCGTCTCTCCCTGGCGATCATCGCCCGGGCGCGCAGAACCTTGAGCAGGCTTCTCTTGTCGTCAACCGCACGCACCAGCTTCTCGGCATCCATGAATTCCGTCTCGGCCTCCAGGAAGCGGTCGGCCTTCTGATGGAGCTGGCCGATCTGCACCTTCATCGCAGCGAGCAGGCTCGTCCCTTTTTCACCGTGGCTTCCCTGCAGCTTTGCTACGATTTCCCGGTAGCTCTTCATGGCCTCGTCCTCTCGTCCGCATTGGTAGAGGACATTGGCGAACTGGACCCTTGTTGCCAGCCAGATGGCTTCTTCACCCAGCTCGCGTGCCAGCTCTCCACCTTCCTCGTAGTGGGCCGCCGCCGCGTCGAGATCCTCCCGCAGGTAATGTATATTTCCGATCTGGTGCAGGACGCGGGCGAGATTGGCCTGGTCACCGCTGTCTTTGAGTTCCTGCCGTACCTGCTCGTAGAGCTCGAGGGCTTCATCGTATCGATTGTCGTTCTTGTAGATGATAGCAAGGTTTCCGAGGCTGACCGTCCGTATGTTGCCGGAGGTCGTCTCGATGGTCTCCAGCAGGATCTTCTTCGCCAGGTCGTGGTAGCCCAGCCGCAGCAGGTCCTCGATGAAGCACTTCTGAAGCTGGCTGGCCTCCTCGTAGTGCCCTGCCCGCAGGAGGAACTCCCTGGCGTTGTACATCGACCAGGTGCTGCTGCTTCCGGGCAGGCGGAGGTAGTAGTTCGCGGCACAGGCGCGCAGCGCGCGAATCCGCTCGGCGTCGGGGGAGTGAAATCCCTGGCAGGCGGCGTCGTTCACAAAGGGATGAAGCTGGCAGCTGAGGCCGGTGGAGCCATCCCGCCCGCTCACCTGCAGCAGCCCGTATTCTTCGAGCTCCAGCAGGCGCTTGTCGGTATTTTCCCGGCTCAGCTCGATCTTATCCTCAATTCCCTCGCAGAGACTGCGCAGCAAGCCCCGGGTCAGTGGGCGTCCGAATTCAGCCAGGATTTCAAGCAGTTCCCTGGTCGCCGGGCGAAGCGTCTCCAGGGCTTTCAAGTAGGCGCTCTCGAGGTCCGGTCCATTTTCTCTCTGCCGTTCCAGCTCGGCTCGACCCGTAGCGCTGGAGCTCATCCGTGCGAGGAGCCGAAGCAGGAGTGGGTTGGAGATGTCGTGGGGGACATCGCTCCCGGCCGCCAGCAGGGTCCAGAGATCCCGTGTCTCCACCAGGGAGAGCCCCGGAAGCTCGATCCGTTCTATCTCGGCTCCTGCCGGAGGATGCTCAGAAGAAGTGAAGATGAGCATTCCCGGGGCGCTTTGCTCAAGACTCGAGCAGGCTGAGACGAAGTTTTTGAGTGACACCTGGGAATCTTCATCTTCGCCGATTGCGAGATGATGAAAATCATCGAAAAAGACGGCCACCGGATGCGTGGCGAGTATGTTGAAGAGAACGGAGAGCTTTGCTTCGAGCCGTGATCTCTGCCCGAGCGCCTTGTCCATGTCTTCGATTCCGGCCTGCAGCAGGAAATCGTTGAGCCAGTACAGGGCCTCCTCGATGCGCATACCCCGGTAGCAGATGATTCTCCTGATCGCCCTGAATCGTTTCGAGGCCGAGAGGGCGTGGATGACGGTCGTGGTCTTGCCCGTTCCCGTTGGCGCATCGATCCACAGTGCCGCGGCTGTTCGGCTCTCGAGGAACCGGGCAACCCTTTCCATTGACACTGTGCGCAGGCGGCTGCGAAGGCAGAATGGTGCTTCCAGGCTGACAAGTGTTCTCTCACCAGACCCGTTGAGATACTCGTTCATGCAGTTTTATCGACGGAGAGAGAAGCCGCCCTTGATCTCATCAGGGTGGGAGGGCTCGTTCTGATAAGAGAGTTAAGCTTTCAAGGGCCGATAGGGTCGAGCGAGGGAGCGGAAGCCGCTCTCTCACAGGATATTGGGAACAGATGGGCGCTCTACTGCGACTGGGTGAGAGCCAGGAGCAGCCCAGGATCCAGGGTCGGCGGCCACAGCTCAGTCGGAGCGGTTTCTGCCCCTGGGGTTGTACCGGGCTCTCTGCTCCCCGCCGGCGGCGGCAGAGTATTTTTTGGCCGTTTCAATTACATGCCGCTTCCAGAGCAGATCAAGCTCTTCGGTTTCCTTCTTGAAGTGTATCGTGAGAGCCTTCTCCTGGAAGTTGACGTAGCTGAGCCAGTAGGTTTTGAGAGCATCCTCGTCGTCTTCGGGAGGAGCGAGAGGAGCATCTTCGCCTTTCAGGTCGCGAAGAAGAGCCTGCAGGTAGCGTGGGCTCTTGCGAACCCTGTAGAGGAAATCGACGAGGGTCATCGCCATTGCGCGGCTGCGCTTTTCCTGCCGCCGTTTGATTTCCTGTGATTCGAGGAGGTAGTAGATGTTGTCTTCGTTGTTTTCCGCGCTGAGAACGTCCGCCGCGGTCTTGAAGTTCCGGTAGAAATAGGCCTTGTCCCGAGCATCCTTGCCACGGCTCATCTTCGCTATGCCGATGATCTGCTCGGCGATCCCGTCCTTTAGCCACCAGCCCACCCGGCGGTCGGTTCCGTTGAGATAGGTGATTGCATCGGTTGCAAGGATCCTGGTTGCGGCTGTGCTTTCGGGTTGCCAGAGCGTCGTATGTTCCTCGTTCGTATAGCCGTACTCCGCGTTCTTCGCATAGTCAACCTGGTCGACAATCTCTGCGAATTGCTGGTATTGCTGCTCGGAGCGCAGGAGAACAAACTGGACCTTGGCGGGCCAGAGAAGAGCATCCTTGCCCTTGATTCCGAGGAAGCTGGAGATGAGTTTCTTCGAGTTCTTCAGATGGCCGACGAGCTGCTTCATCTTGGCATGCTTGGCCGTGGAGAGCGTGGTGTGGACAAGGAAATCCTGATCCTCGTAGGTATGAAACTCAATGTTGAGGGTCTCGCTGAGGGATGCGGCCCATTCTTTTTTGCGGACGACATCAGCGGCGAACTTGTTGGCGTCTACCGTCAGTTCGCTTTCTTCCGTCCCCTCTTCTTTCGTGGCTGCGGGACTTTCAGGTGCCGCCGGAGCTTTACCTACACCCGGGGATGGCGCTTTGGTTATGACGATCTCGGGGGTCGCTTCGGTCTCGGCCGGGTTTCCGGAGGAGCGTCGACTGCCGGAGCCGCCGGATCGTTTCGCGAGTTCGGTCTTGAGTACCCAGGAACTTCCGTAGCGTATGTAGCCGAGAGAGTCGCGGGCACCCTCGTGATCCTCGTCGATGAGGAGAGTCTCTTTCAGGTAGAAGGCGGCGTGGCTGGCAAGCTGGTTCTGGCTGCACCAGAGCGAGAATTGAAAGTGAGCGTTAGCATCTCGCGGGGGCACCCCGGCCGCCCGGTTACAGTATTGCTCGAGAACACTCTCGCCCTTGGCGGGCTTGCCGTTCTGGGCTGCCAATGAACCCTGGATAAGAAGGACAGCTATGAGAATGAGGAGGTTCTTCATGACTGGAGTACTCCGGATAGTTCGTAAATAATTCAATAGGAAGATTGTAAGGCAATGACTGGCATGACGCCAGCGACTAAGGAAGCCGGCGGGAGCTGCGTCGGAGGAGCCGCGATAGCGTCAAAGGGCGCTCCAGGGACAGTTCTGGAGTGGTTCCCTGGCGGGTTTCCGCTTAGCCGGGAGGGCTCGGTTAGAAAATATTTCCGATAGAGAACAGGAAGAAGCGGGTTTCGTCCTGGGGCTCTCTCTGGATCGGTGTTCCGAAATAGAGTCCGATGGGAATCGGGATTCCACCGAGTAGCGGGAAATTGAGTCGCGCGCCGAACCCCAGCACATAGCGCATGTCTTCAAATCGAAAGTCCGAAGCATCCTGAAGATTGCCGTAGTCCAGGAAGACCACGCCTCGCAGGACCTGTTCGAATACCGGGAAGCCGTATTCGACTGTACCCCAGACCTGGCCGGTGGCGCCGATGGGGACACCGCTTTCGTCGTGTGGTCCCATGCCCCTGTAGCGAAAGCCCTTGACGTTCTGAGGGCCGCCGAGGAAGAGACGTTCGAAAATGGGAATTTCATCCGTGTCGCCGAAGGGTTCGATCAATCCAAGGTTTGCCTTGAGCGCCACCACGTGGTGGTTGCCGTCCTCCTGCTGGTAAACGGGGAAGACAAGGCTCTGGCTAATCCGGATCTTGTGAAAATTGATCTCGCTGCCGAAAAAGCCGGCGGCGATCTCGTAGTCCAGGGTCTCCTTGTGTCCGTCATAGGGGCCTTCATAGGGACGGTAGAGCAGCTTGTTGTACTCGACCCCCAGGGTCAGGCCAATAATGTCGGTGGTGCCCGTAACATCCCTGGCATCCTGGGGAGCATCGTCCTCGACATTGTCGACCTTGATGTTGCCGATGCGGGCTCCGATCCTGGCTCGGAGATCCCGGTCAAAATCAAAGGCGTGGCTTATGCTCGGCAGGAAGCCGGTATGGCGTTCTTCCCAGCTCCGTCGCCACCACTTGATGCTTCGGAAGTTGAGTCGCAGAGAATTCTTGGTGTCCATCAGGTAGGGCTCGACAAAGGTCAGCTGATATCTCGACCAGATGGTTCCAGGAGAAAGATTGATCGACAGGGTCTGCCCCGCCCCGGTGAAAGCCGTCCTCAGGTCGTAGAGGGAATCTGGGGTGTCGAGGATGTCGAAGTTTTTCTTGGTCAGTTGGATGTTGCCGAAGATTCCATGCCCGGCGGAGAGTCCGAAACCAAACATGATATTGCCGAAGTTGGGAAGCTCCTTGACATTGACAACCACGTCCCGGTAGGACGGTTGCGAGGTCGGTTCGTAGGAATAGTCGATTCGCTGGAAGATGCCGAGGCGGCTGAGGTTCGAGTTACTCTTGACCAGCCTGGAGTCGTCAATCTTCTCCCCCGGGTAAAATTCCAGCTCCCTCCTGATGACCCTGTCCTGGGTGAAGAGGTTGCCCTTGACCTTGATCTTGTTGATGTGGATCTCGTTGTTTTCTTCGATATCGAAGCGCACCCGCATGGTTGGCTTGTCGAGCGAGTGGGCAAACTTGGGTGAGACCTGGGCAAAGAGATAGGCCCTGTCCTTGTAGTAGTCGAGGACAGCCTTTTTGTCCTGGTCGAGTTTTCCCTGGTTGAATTGAGCCCCCGCCCTGGCGACGGTGAGGTCCTTCAGCACCTGCTCAGAGAAGACCGTATTCCCGGTGAACAGATAGCCATCGAAGAGGTATTGTTCTCCCTCCGCGATGGCAATCTCTATGTCGAGGCCATCCTTTTCAGGGAGGATCTCGATGGCGCTCGGCTCAATCTGGACATCCATGTAGCCGTGGCTGCGGTAGAACTTCTTGAGGTTGAGGATGTCCATCTGCAGATCGCTGTGCTTGAAATACCCTGGGGTGAAGAGGCTGAGAATCCAGAAGCCCTTCGTCTTGGTCGTCATGTTCTCCTGGAGCTCACCGTCGGAGAAGGCGTTGTTTCCGCTGAAGCGGATGTTCTCGATCTGGACCCGGCTGCCTTCGGATATGGTGAAGGAAACGATCGCTCCGCGTTTACCGGTCTCGATCTTGTGATCGACCGTGACAAAGAGAAAACCCTCATCCAGGTATTTCTTTCTGATGGCCTGCCTGTCCTGCTCGACCAGGTACTCGTTGAACAGGTCTCCTTCCTGCAGCCGGAGGGAGGGGGTGCTTGAGTAGAAGTCGCTTTCACTGAGCTGGTCACGGCCCAGGTAGAGCACCTTGTAGACAATCGGCTTTTCTTCCACCACGAAGCGGATGGCCACACCGTCTTCGAACTTGCTCTCATAGGGGCCGAGCACCCGTTTGAATTTTCCAAGCGCGAATAGTTGAGCGGCTTCCCGTTCGACAGCTTCAGGGTTGTAGCGCTCACCGATCCTGAAGTGAAGCCGACCGAGAATTTCCGATTCGGGCGTCTTATCGAGCCCCTCGATGGTGATCTTGCGGATCTGTTTTCCGCTCAGTGGCGATTGCTGCGCCAGGGCGTTTCCCGGGGCAAGAGAAAGCGCAAGTGCAAGCGTCGCAAAGCACCCGAGCACCAGGCTTCTGATCGAACAGGATTTTTGAATTAAAAACACCATCTGACTTTACCGTTTTAGTGAAAAGATCGGGGGTGTCAAGCTATCAAGGAGCTTTCGGCAGTTCTTTGGCTGAATTGTCTCGATTTTGGACGAGTCGGTCCGCAACAGGTATCAAACAATCCGGGAGAGAATCTCAGGACCAGGTCCTAATTCCTTGTATCCGTACAGCTTGGGGGCTGCGGCCGGTTGTTTCCTTCGGCGGTATGGGACTTGCTCCTTGTCAGTATGTAAAAGACCCTATTTTGTTGATCCATCCCACTTTGCAGAGGCGACACCATGGAAGCCAAGATCATCTCAATTGAAGAAGCCAACCGCATGCTCCCACTTCTGAAGGGGATCGTTGGTGACATCATGATGAAGTGGAAGGCGATCATTGAGAAACGGGCGGAGCTCGAATGCATCGAGAAAGGTAGCCGCGGTTTTGAGGCGGCCCTTGATCTGCTGGACAGGGAAAATCGCCTTCGTGATCTGAAGCACCAGCTCAACAGCCTGATCGACAAGATCAACAGCTACATCCGGGAGGTTGAAGCTCTTGGTTGTTTTGTGGAGGAGTTCAAGAGAGGAGTCGTGAACTTTCCATCGCTCTACAATGGCCGAAAGGTCTTCCTCTGCTGGCAGCCCGGTGACCTTAGCGTGGGGTACTGGCACGAGCTGGACGAGACCTTCAACGACCGCGCGGCGATCCGTGATTTCTCAGAGTTCCTGTGCCACAACCCGGTACACGATTAGCGCAGCCAGGGAGGCTGCTCAATCTTCGGCGGCAAGAGAATCGATGACCTCTTCGGGAACATCGAGATCGCTGAAGAGATTCTGCACATCCTCATGATCCTCGAGGTCTTCGAGGAAATTCAGGGCGGCCTTTGCCGTTTCCTTATCTGCGATAACTACGGGATTCTGTGGTTTGTAGATCAGCTCAGAGCGGTCGAAGATGGGCCGGTCGTCTTCCGTTTCGCCCCATTTCTTCTCCTCACCGATGCCACGCTTCTTCTCGAGGAAGGACTGCAGGGCGCCTCGAACCTGGTCAAAGGATTCGGCTGGGACCTCGACGTCGAAGGATGCGCCGGCTTCTTCGATATTTTCAGCGCCGGCTTCGAGCGCCTCCTCAAAGAGCTCCTCCTCTTCTACATCTTCTTTTGAGATGCTCAGGAGGCCTTTGCGGTCGAACTTCCACATCACCGAATTGGATTTCCCGAGCGAGCCTCCCCGCTTCTCCAGCAGGTTCCTCATCTCCCCTCCTGTACGGTTTCGGTTGTCGGTGAGGACCTCCATGATGACGGAGAGGCCGTGGGGGCCGATCCCCTCGTAGGTGAGCTCCTCGATAGCGTCTCCCTGGAGCTCGCCGATACCTTTTTTGATTGCGCGTGAGATGGAGTCCTTTGGCATGGACTCTGCCTTCGCTTTTTCAATCGCGTAGCGCAGCTTGAGGTTTTCCTGCGGGTTTCCTCCGCCGTTGCGCGCCGCAACCATGATGTATTTAGCAAGCTTGGAGAACATCTTGGACTTGCGGGCATCGGCAGCGCCTTTGCGATGCTTGATATTAGCCCATTTTGAATGGCCAGCCATGGCGCCTATTTTTCCAGGTCAGTGGGAGAGAAAAATGAACCGGCCCAGCCGGGATTCCCGGGGGGCTTTCCTTAGGTAACCAGCCTCGGCGCTTTCAATGCGGCGGGGCGAGGAATCATTGCTTAACGGATCCGCAGGTGGCAAGAGTATGGCTCACGACTCAGTCGGAGGCCTTACTTGCTGGTTTTCTTTTTTCTGACGTCTTTGATTTCTTAGCTGGAGATGTTCTGGATCTACCAAGACTCAGATCGGCCGGCAGTTCTTCCGGCTCGTCCATTTTTTCATAAACATTCGTGTAGTAGAGCAGGTAGTGGTGGAGAGGAATGACCTTTTCAGGTCCAACCAGATCGTAGAGGCGCCTTCCCTTTCGATCCCTGGGCTCAGTTTTTTTCGCAAGGCTGAGCTTTACCAGCATCTTTTCCATTTCGAGGGTGAGCGGCAGGACGGGGCGCTCCTTGGCCTGCATGAGCACCATTTCAATCGTCGCGGGCTTGATTCCCCTGATCTGTTTGAGGAATCGCTTGGTTTCACTGAGGTTTTCCTCTTGTAGATGTTCGAGGCAGATCGTGCGCAACTCTCTGTGGATGAATTCGAGGCAGTTCTTGATAAAGACGGTGAGTTCCAACGAGTCGAGGCTGTTTCTCAGACCGATCTGGATGTCTCGAATCACACTGACCCGGACTTCATTCCAGTCGACGAACTCCGATTTCAAATGATTGAAACACCTCCTGGCTTTTTGGGGTGTCATGTGGAAATGCATTCTGTGGAAGATCACCAGATCGATAATCGATTCAGGATAGTTATCTGTTCTGACAGCGGGCTCACAGAATTTTTCGGCCGAGTCGAGGATTGTTAAAAGTCGCTTACTGATTTTCACCACGGTTCACTCGAAAAAAGAAAAGGTGACAATAAAGAATTATGTCACCATAAGGTGTTTATTTTAAAGGACTTGAGTCCTGTTGACGGCAACGGGATTTCAGCGGTCACTCAGAGGAAGGATGGATTATACTCCAGTGCTTCAAAAGCATCAAAACCTCTTCAAATCTACTCCATCTGAATATATTAAACCTTTTGAACTAATAACTTATGTTTGTCTGTAGTCGTCTTGCCGAGCGACTTTCTACGAAGAGGAAGGTTTTCGCAGGGGCCGGAACTGATATTCAGGCGATAGTTGCCTGGTCAGCCTTACCTAATCGGCGGTATTTTCCTGTTACGAAGGCTTTTCTGCGGTGGGCCACCAGTTCCGCTGCGATGCTTACGGCGATTTCCTCAGGAGTTCTGCTGCCGATGTCGAGACCGATTGGAGCATGGATTTCGTCCAGTCTCTCCTGGGAAATCCCCTCTTCCCGGAGCATCTTGTAGATTCGGGCTATCTTGGGTTTGCTGCCAATAAGACCGATATAGCCGGCGGTGGTTTTGATGGCTTTTGAGAGAACCAGATGATCGTATTTATGGCCCCGGGTCACAATAACGACGAAGGAGGCTGGAGAGATCATCAGCCTCTCAAGACACTCTTCAAAGTCAGATACGATGACCTCGCTGGATGCCGGGAAATGCTCTGAATCCGCAAATTGAGGCCGATCATCGACAATTACGCATTTCATTCCCACCATTTCCACCAAGGGAGCCAGTTGCCTTGCTATGTGCCCGGCACCAAAAATATGGACAGTCGGGCGACCTAACGGCTCGATGAAAATTTCGACGATGCCTCCACAGGCGAGTCCCTCTTCCTCTGCGGTATTGGCTGAAAGTTCGAAGCTTCTGCGGATGGGCGAATCGCTTTCGATCGCTTCACGCGCGAGCGCCCAGACGTCCGCCTCGGTACACCCGCCTCCGATGGTCCCGGCGGTCGAGCCATCTTCGCGGATCAGCATCTTGGCTGATTCCTTGCCGGGAGTCGAACCACTGGCTCCTATAACAGTAGCCAGAGCCCCTCTTTGACCCTCCGAGAGTAGTTTTGATATTTCCCTGTAAATATCAGACATAAGGCTACTTATAGCATTTTTGCTCGCTTCTATCCAAGCTCCATAACCGATTTGACCTGTTCTGCCCCAGCCTGAACCTTGTTGTATACTTCTATGTCGGTGGGCGGGGATCTGGCAGTAGATCCGGGCAGGATTGAAAATGAGCAAACAGGGTATTGTCTCTGCAAGTGAAGTGAGTGAACTCAGCCCAGATTTCCAGGATTGGAAAAAACAGGCTGAGTTGCAGAAGGCGCGCGCGGTCAAGGCGCTCCAGGCTTCGCTGCGTATGTACGAGCTGAACGAGAAGATCAAGTCGACTCTTGATTTGACCACACGTCTTCTCGATCTTGAGAGCGAGGCGGAGCTCTTCAGTGAGACGGTTAATATTCTGACCTCCGAGGAGGGGATGGGGTTTCGTGATGCCAGCCTGCTCCTGATTGAAGAGGACAGCCTTCACACCGCCTGCTCTACGCTGGAGCGCGGGAAGAAAGTCTTCGCTGCTGAAGGAGACAACCGGTATGCCCGCTGGCTGGCCGCTGAAGGGAAGGGCGAGCCACCCCCGGGCGGCGAAGGCGGTCAAGAGCTGATGGTAACTTTGCGCAGTCGAGGACGCCTGCTTGGTTTGCTGGAGGTGGTCCAGCATGAGCGGGAGAAGGTTCTTTTCGAGGGCCTGGATTCCTTCGTGGAATGGCGGCGGGACCTGGTGACCAGGATTGGGGAGGTTGTCTCGATGCTGATTGACAATCTTCGCCTGAACCAGGATCTCAAGCGGCAATCGACCGTCGATGTTCTCACCGGAGCCTACAGCCGGAGCTTCTTTCTCCAGAGGGCGGAGGATGAGGTGAATAGGGCGCTACGCTACGGCCGCTCGCTCGCCCTCGTTTTCATCGATATCGATCATTTCAAGGAAATCAACGATGAGCAGGGTCATCTCGCCGGAGACCTGGTCCTGCGGGAGTTGGGCTCTCTCTTTCGCCGCAATGTTCGAAACGCGGATGTTCTCGGGCGCTACGGCGGGGATGAGTTTGTCTGGCTGCTGCCTGAAACGGATCTCGATATGGCTGTCTGCGCGGCTGACAAATTGGTCAACGAGGTCAGGGTTCAGCGCTTTGAGCTGTCGGGAAAAGGAACCTCCCGGGCGACCATCTCAGTTACAGCCAGCCTGGGAGCGGCGGGTCTTTTGCCGGGAGAGGATGTGGAATCTCTCCTGAGGCGGGCTGACGAGGCCCTGTACAAGGCCAAGGCGGCGGGCAGGGATCGACTGGCCAGCTGACCCCTTATTCCCGTTCAGCCTCCGGGTCTTCGGCCCGATCCCCTCCAGCCTCGGATGCTTCAGGCTGGCGCGTCCCGGTTTCGCTTTCAGCCTTGCGGTCGAGCTCGAGAATTTCCTCGATCCGAGCCATGCGGTCATCGAATTCGTCGAGAACGAAGTGGAGCAGGGGGACGTTGCGGAGATTCAGATTCTTGCCGACTCGTCGCTGGATGAATCCGGCGGACGATTCGATCGCGCGAAGCGACTTGACCTTGTCGGCTTCCGGACCGAGCACTGAGAAGTGGATCTTCGCTTCACGAAGATCGGAGCTCATGTCCACATCCAGGATCGTAACGAAGCCCAGCCTTGGGTCGTTCAATTCCTGCTGGACCACGTGGCTGACGATGAACTTGACGCGGCTGGCTATTTTCTGAACGTGGCGGGGGGGCATTTGGTGGTATGAGGTTTTGACCTGGGCGAGCTGATACTGGGTTCCGGATCAGCCATCCAGTGTTCGCGCCTTCTGGGTGATGGTGTAGGCCTCGATCACGTCATCCTCCTTGATGTCCTCATAGCTTTTCAGCTTGATTCCGCATTCGAAGCCTTCCTTGACTTCCCGGGCATCGTCTTTGAGGCGTTTCAGGTTGGCGATGGAGCCCTCATGAATTGGAACATCGTTTCGGATCAGGCGTATCTTGTCGTTGCGCAGGATCTTGCCCGTGCTGACGATACAGCCTGCGATGTTGCCGAGCTTGGAGGCCTTGAAGACCTGCCGGATGGTGGCTCGCCCATGGAATACCTCGAGCTCTTCAGGAGCGAGCCGGGATTCCATGGCAGCACGGATATCATCGACGACCTCGTAGATGACCTTGTAGCTGCGGATTTCTACTCCAGCCTCTTCAGCTACGGAGCGGGCACGGTCGTCGGCTACCACATGAAATCCGATGATGACCGCATCCGAGGCCGAGGCCAGCTGGACATCTTCCTGGCTCACCGCTCCTACCGCGGCGTGGATGATTTTTACCTGTACCTCATCAGTAGACAGGCCTACCAGGGAGCTTCGCAGGGCCTCGATGGAGCCTCGCACATCAGCCTTGATGATGAGATTGAGCTCTACCACATCACTTGAACCAACCTTCTCAACAAGGTCGATCAGGGAGCGTTTTTTGCCGCTGGATTTTTCAGCCTGCTCCATCTCCCGCCGCCTGCGAGCCCGGGTTTCGGCTATCTGGCGCGCCTGCTTTTCGTTTTCGAGGACATAGAGCTTATCGCCGGCGTCAGGAACGGCATTTAATCCGACGATGGTTACGGGGACGGATGGCCCGGCTTCTCCAACTTGTTCCGACCCGTTAACGATGAGGTCGCGAACCCGGCCGTAGCAGGCCCCAGCGAGGACGCAGTCACCCTGTTTCAGGGTGCCGTCCTTGATCAATGCGGTGGTGAGCACGCCGCGGTTGGTTGTCGCCTCCGCCTCGAGCACGATTCCAAGGGCGGAGCGCTGCGGATTGGCTTTCAACTCGAGAATCTCGGACTCCAGGCTGAGGGTCTCGAGAAGGTTGTCTATCCCTTCACCCGTTTGCGCCGAGACCTCTACCATTTCAGTCTCTCCACCCCAGTCTACCGGGTTCAGGCCAAGTCCGGAGAGCTGCTCCTTGCAGCGTTGCGAGTTCGCACTGGCCAGGTCGATCTTGTTGATGGCGACGATGATCGGGACCTCGGCGGCCCGGGCGTGGTTGATGGCTTCCTCCGTCTGAGGCATGGGGCCGTCATCTGCCGCGACCACCAGCACAGCTACATCCGTTACTTTGGCGCCGCGCGCTCGCATCTCAGTGAAAGCTTTATGCCCCGGGGTATCGATAAAGGTCACCTTTACGTCTCCTCGGTCGACCCGGTAGGCGCCGAGGTGCTGGGTAATTCCGCCATGTTCCTTGGCGGTTACCTGGGTTTCTCGAATTTTGTCGAGCAGCGAGGTCTTGCCGTGGTCGACATGCCCCAGGAACGTTACGACAGGTGCCTTGGGGATCGTATCCTCTTCGTTGCCGGATTCCTCCTCGATGGTCTTGAGAAGCTCCTCTTCGTCCTCCTCCTTTTTCTTGAAATTGACCTCTGTGCCAATCTCCATGCAGACCTCGAGGATGAGCTCTTCGTCGAGGAAGTCATTGATGGTAACCGGCTTGCCCAGCTTGAAGAGGGTCTTGATGAGGACCTGCGCCTTCATTCCCAGCGCGGAGGAGAGATCTTTCAAGGCCAGGGGCACAGAGACCTCAATCTTCTCGGGAGCTTTGAATTCAACCGGTTTTCTTCGTTCAGCCGGGTCACCTCCGCCGCCTTTACGGTTAAAGCGCCGGCCTTTTCCTGAGAAGCGCCCGCCGCCGCCTGAGCTGTACTCATTGGTCGGGAAGAAGCGCCTGACCTTTTTCTTTTTTCCGGCGATGGCCGCCGGAGCCTTCTGGGTGGCAGCACCTGCGGTCTTTGACTCACCCCCCCGTGCCGCCGCGGGTGAGGCTTTGGGCTTTTTAGCCGGAGCTTCGGTCGCCTTAGGCTTTAAACGGTCACGAAGGATTTTCGCCACGGGATCGTCGATTGACGACATGTGACTTCCGACCTTATGCCCCTGAGTCTTCAGGAAGGAAATCAACTCCTTGCTGGTCATATCCAGTTCTTTAGCAAGGGTGAAAATTCTAACTCCCAATGGACCTTCCTTCCTGGTGATTGTAACTCGTCGCGGTGATCAGCCTGCTCTCAGGCTTCACCGGCTTTGACTATTCTTCTGATTTGGGTTCTTCTGTAGATTCTTCCGCATCGACACCCGATTCAGCCGGAGCCTCGTCTTCGGACTCTCCGTCGTCGGTTTCTTCGGCCGGAGCCTCGTCTTCGGACTCCCCGTCGTCGGTTTCTTCGGCCGGGGCCTCGTCTTCAGACTCTCCGTCGTCGGTTTCTTCGGCCGGGGCCTCGTCTTCAGGCTCTCCGTCGTCGGTTTCTTCGGCTGGGGCCTCGTCTTCGGACTCCCCGTCGTCGGTTTCTTCGGCCGGGGCCTCGTCTTCAGACTCTCCGTTGTCGGTTTCTTCGGCTGGGGCCTCGTCTTCGGGCTCTCCGTCGTCGGTCTCTTCGGCTGGGGCCGCGTCTTCGGCTTCTGGAGAATCCTCTACTGTTTTCTCATCCGTTTCCTGGGCGAGGAGTGTTTCTTCAGTGATCTCGGCGCCTTCAACGGCCTCTTCATTCTCGACCTCAACTTCGACCTCGCCTGCTCCGCCTTTTCTCATCTGTTCGAGCTCTTCATCTGTGATGGGCTCTATTTCCAGTTCCCATCCGGTCAGCTTCGAGGCGAGGCGAACATTCTGCCCGCGCTTGCCGATCGCCAGGGACTGCTGGTCAGGCTTGACGTAGATCGTCGCCTTCTTTGTGTCGTCATCGAGCTCCATGGTTGAGATCTCTGCGGGCTTGAGGGCCTGGATAATGAGGATTTCATCCTCTTCGTTCCATCGGACGATATCGATCTTCTCGCCAAAGAGTTCATCTACAATGTTCTTTATTCTCGAGCCCCGGACTCCAACACAGGCTCCGACGCAATCTACGTTCGTGTCATAGGTCGTCACGGCGACCTTGGTTCGGTATCCCGCTTCGCGGGCTATTTGCTTGATCTCGATCACGTTGTCCTGGACCTCAGGGATCTCCAGGGCGAAGAGAGCTTTCACCAACTCCCTGTCTGTCCTCGAAAGCGTTATCTTGACCCGGTTGGTGCTTTTCTGGAGATCCTTCACCATCGACTTGATTCTCTCTCCAACACGGAAGCGCTCCCCGGGCGCCTGCTCGCTCCTGGGGAGGAAGCCCTCGACCCTGCCGAGGCTGACAATCAGATTGGGACCTTCGTAGCGCTGCACCACACCGGAGACCAGCTGGCCAATCTTGTCCTCATATTCTTCAAAGATCGTGTCTCGTTCAGCTTCCCGGATCTTCTGGAACATGACCTGTTTGCCTGACATGGCGGCCAGGCGGCCGAGCTCTTCGGGGTCTATTTCCTGTCCGTCCTGGATGACCGTGGTTACACCGGTTTCTCGATCGATGACTACATTGTCTTCCTCGGACTCGCCATGTTTTCTGCGGACAGCGGAGAGCAGTGCCGCCTCGATTCCCTGGAAGACAACTTCTTTCTCAATCTCTTTCGAGCGGTGGATCGTGTCTACAAGTCGGAGGATCTCTTCTGATTTCATCAGGTCAGGTCGTTCTTCTAATTTGTGCCTGGGGTCAAGGCCGGTTCAGAGATGACACCCATTCAGGTGAAAAATGTAACGAATCTTTATTCAGGTCTTCCGGATCAGTTTTTCGTATTTGGGAAAAGATAAAATGATGGTTCCTAACCCGGGCTTCCTGAGTTAGGACGCCAAAGACGGACAGCATACCACCACCTCACAGGAACGACCACAGGCCACCCAGTAAATGAGGGGATTCTGTGTCTCCTGCGAAGCCAATTAAACCGCCACTGTTTTACTGGATGCGGAATAACAGATAAGCCGCATCGAGCCTTAAAGACACTAAGAAGTGATCTTCAGGAGAATAACTACAGCGAGATAAATGACTTAGGCAGCCGAAGCAGTAGTTCGGGTTATTTTAGATTCGGGAAGAGCACTGTCAAGCCTTTCTGGTCCAGGCTCTTTTAGCGATGGCCAGCGGGTTGAGGGGGGTTGGTGGCCATCTGATAAATAAGTGTTCCGGGTTCCCAGAGGAGGCGCCTGAAGACTCTCAAGGGGAAGTCAGTACGGATTCCGTTGCGGCAATGCAGCCAGGCCTCGAGAAGTTCCTCTCCAAGCAGAGCGATGTCTTCGCCTTGGTCGATATCCCTCAGGGTCGGTAGAAGCTCGATTTTGAGACCTGTTTTCCGGGCCCTATCGATAGTTTGCTGTAATACCAGTGAATGGCTCCACTTAGCTATCTGGAAGAGTTCAGGGGCTGGTACTCGAAGTCCGATAAGGTAATAACCTCCGTCTGAGGTTGGCCCAAGGACCAGGTCGTTATTTTTCAGGGAGGCGAACGCTTTCCGGACAGTTTTTCCATCCAGGAGTGGGCAGTCGCTGCCGATGAGGACAGCAGATGCCGCTCCTTGACTGAACATCTGCGAAAAAGCAGCCTGCATACGGCTTCCAAGTCCTCCGCCAACCTGGGGCTGGAGCGAGGTTTCGCGGCATCCGGGAGCCAGGAGATCTCGGCAGAGCTCGCGTTCTTTTAGAGGGGAGTAGAAGACGGTTTTACCGCAATGATCGAGCTTCCCGACCCACTGAAGAGTGTCTACTGCCATGTCTTCGTAGAGCGTCCGGGCGTTCTCTCTCCCGATCGTTTTCGCAAGCCTTGTTTTGACCGTTCCCCGCAGCGGTGCTTTGACAAAGACACCCAGATGGGGGCGGGAGGGCTGTTTTTCCGTCACGACAGGTTGCTGTCTCCGTTAGCCGGGCCTACTGAATAGTCCTTATGCGGATTGCGAGTAAAGCGAAGCTTGTCTTTAGTCCGAAATAATGAAGAGGAGTGGTATTACCGAAAAACCACTATTGTTGCGAGCAGTATAGAGTCCCGGGTGAATAATTTGCCGGCGCTTTCCGGTGAGATCTTCAGTTTTGATCTTCGACTGGTAATAAGGTCGAGTGTCTTTCCTCGGACGCTGCAGTTCGCTTCGAACCGTGTTATAATCTCCACGCCTAATTGTCTTTATGTACGTTCTCGTACATTTTTGAAGAAGTGTGGAAGAAATCATTTCAGCGTGAGGGATTCGATTATTCATGCTCTGTGAATTTTGTAATAAAAGCGAAGCGGTCGTCCACCTGGTCGATGTTTCCAATAATTCCCGGGCTGAAAAGCATCTGTGTAAAGATTGCGCGGCATCCCAGGGAGCGACCATCAAAAGTCATATGCAGAAGAGCAGCAGTTCGACAAAGGATGCCAGCGACGTATTACCGGAAATCTTCCAGAATTTGTCGGCGACCTCAGGGGCAGCTGAAACGGAGGCCTGTGGGCAGTGCGGGACAACGTACCGGCAGTTCAGGTCGTCGGGGAAATTCGGGTGTCCGGAGTGTTACGTTGGCTTCAACGTAAAGGTGAGTGACCTGCTGGAGAAAATTCACAGCCGCTGCGAGCACACAGGGAAGGTACCCAGTACCGCGAGTGAAGACCTTGCTCAGCAGAAAGAATTGCAGACCCAACAGAAGCTGTTGCAGGGTCTGTACGCGGATCTCGACAAAGCGGTCAATGATGAGGATTATGAACTGGCGGCTGAACTGCGCGATGAGATCCAGCGGATGCAGGCAGGGACTGCTGAGGCCTGACTTTCCCGAAGGATCGATTTGGCTCATCCGGCTGATAGAGAATTGGTAGTAACGTTGTGAAAAACGGCAGCACAGAGAACATGGAACTCAGTGATCTTCAAACCAGTCCTGGCGAATGGTTGGGCGGTACGGGGCCTGAAGCGGATATCGTTATCAGTTCCCGGATCCGGCTTGCGCGCAATCTTGCCGGCTACCCGTTTCTCTCAACTGCAAACGAGCAGCAGCTTGGGGAATTGGAGAGGATGGTTCGTGAGAGATTGCTCAATACCTGCCGCGCCGAGGGGATGAGCTATTTCAGCCTTCCTTCCCTGGGGCCGATCGACAGGCAGTTCCTGGTGGAGCGTCACCTGATCAGCCGTGAGCTTGCCAGCGGCAAGGGCGCGCGGGGTGTTGGCCTGGCTGTAGATGAGACGGTCAGCATCATGGTTAACGAGGAAGACCACCTGCGGATCCAGGGGCTGTGTTCCGGCCTGCAGCTTCGAGAGGCCTGGGAGCGTGTAGATGCGGTTGATACAAGATTGGAAAGCTGCCTTGAGTTCGCCTTCTCACCGCAATTCGGCTACCTGACCGTTTGTCCGACCAACGCTGGCACCGGCCTGCGGGCTTCGGTCATGCTGCACCTGCCGGCCCTGGTCCTGACGAAGCAGATCAACAAGGTGAAACGGGCGGTAGAGAAGATCAGTCTTATCGTTCGAGGCCTCTATGGTGAAGGAACCCAGGGCTTCGGCGATTTCTACCAGATCTCGAATCAGTCCACCCTCGGAAAGTCGGAGCTGGATGTGATCGAGTTGATCGAGAATGTCATTCCCAAGATCATCGGCTTCGAGAAAACCGTTCGCACCAACCTGATGCAGCAGAAGCGTGAGGTGATGGAAGACAAGGTCTGGCGGGCCTATGGAATGCTGAAGTGTGCCAGGATGATTACGAGCGAGGAGACCATGGATCTTCTCTCGGCCGTGCGCATGGGTGTAAGTCTTGGAATCATCCAGGAGGTCAAGATGGACGCGATCAACGAGCTCTTTCTTTTTACCCAGCCGGCGCATCTGCAGAAGCAGAGAGAAGCCCAACTGGATGAAACCGAGCGGGATGTGGTTCGCGCTTCGTATATCAGGAAAAGATTACAACAGAGTGATTGAGCGGTTGTCGGGAGGCTCCGGCAACTATCCCTTGAAATAAGATAAAACAGTCTCAGAATATTCAGACGCCCCGCGGCCTGCCGGAAGAGTTTGAAGGGTATTTTTGGGTACCCCGCAGTTCGGCAGCCAAAGGTATCAGCGGTGTCGGTGGCAGCTATTCGAGTAAGCTATTCGAGTAAGCCAGTCGAACAAGCTGGAGTCGGCTCCGCAAACACCGCAGATTTCGGTGGCGGTTTTTCAGGAAATAAGCTGCTGTTTCTCGCTCCAAGAAGGTTTTCATGAGTTGGAACGAGGCGAGAATGCAGAAGAGAGAGGTAGAGGTCAAATGTTCGACCGTTTTACAGATCGAGCTCGTAAGGTCATGGCTCTCGCGCGGAAGGAAGCGCAGAGGTTCAACCATGACTTCATCGGCACCGAACACATACTGCTTGGGCTGATCCAGGAGGGTAGCGGGGTTGCTGCCAATGTCCTGAAGAACCTGGGCGTAGAGATCAGCAAGATTCGCTCCGAGATCGAAAAGAATGTCCAGTCCGGACCTTCGATGGTCACCATGGGGCAGCTTCCTTTTACCCCGCGTGCGAAGAAGGTGCTCGAGCTGTCAATGGAAGAGGCCAACGAGCTTGGCCACAACTACATTGGTACGGAGCATCTCCTCCTTGGCTTGATCCGGGAGAACGATGGAGTTGCCGCGCAGGTGCTCCTCGATCTGAATCTGAAGCTTGAAGACGTGAGGTTCGAGGTGCTGGAATTGCTTGGAGCCGACTCTGAGCCCGAGAGCGCCATCCCACAGTCTTCTTCCGAGGGAAAGAAGGGCCGATCCAAGACACCTGCCCTCGATGCCTTTGGCCGGGACCTGACCGAGTTGGCAAGAGAGAGCAAGCTGGACCCGGTCATCGGGCGTCATGATGAGATCGAGCGGGTGATCCAGATCCTGAGCCGCCGAACCAAGAACAACCCCGTCCTTCTTGGCGAGCCGGGCGTCGGAAAAACTGCGATTGTCGAGGGTCTTGCGCAGGACGTTATCACCGGCAATGTCCCCGAAATTCTCAGCGGACGGAGAATTGTGGTCCTCGACCTGGCGATGATGGTTGCCGGAACCAAGTACCGTGGCCAGTTTGAAGAGCGAATCAAGGCTGTGATGACCGAGGTTCGCCGGGCCAAGAATATCGTTCTCTTCATCGATGAGCTGCACACCCTGGTCGGAGCCGGAGGAGCGGAGGGAGCTATCGATGCCTCCAATGTTCTCAAGCCGGCTCTTTCTCGGGGCGAGGTACAGTGTATCGGCGCCACCACCCTGGATGAATATCGCAAGTTCATTGAAAAGGATGGGGCTCTCGAACGGCGCTTTCAGACCATCATGGTCAACCCTCCAACCAAGGAGGAAACCGTGGAGATCCTCAAAGGTCTGAAGGACAGGTACGAAGCCCATCATCGTGTAAAATTTGAAGATGAATCGCTCGAGGCGGCCGTAGAACTTTCCACCCGCTATATTTCAGGGAGATTTCTTCCCGACAAGGCGATCGACGTGATCGATGAGGCTGGTTCCAGGCTGCGAATGAAAACGATGACTCGTCCGCCGGACCTGCAGGATCTTGAAAAGCAGGTCGAGAGCCTCAACAGGGAAAAGGAAGAGGCGGTCGCCCAGCAGGATTTTGAGCGTGCGGCCAACCTGCGGGACCAGTCCGACAAGCTTAAAAATGAGAAGGAAGAGCTCAGGCGGAAATGGCAGGAAGAGTCTTCCGAGAGCGGTGGCACTGTGGATGCGGAGGTGATCGCCGAGACCGTCTCCAAGATGACCGGCATTCCCCTGACCCAGCTGGATGAGGATGATAAGAAGCGTCTGCTGGCCATGGAAGAAGAGCTGCACAAGACCGTCATTTCACAGGACGGTGCCATCAGGTCGATCTCCAAGGCGGTTCGGCGGTCGAGGTCCGGTCTCAAAGATCCGCGGCGTCCGATGGGGTCCTTTATTTTCCTGGGTCCGACGGGCGTTGGTAAGACACTCCTGGCCAAGGCTCTCGCCAAATTCATTTTTGGCGAGGAAGATGCGCTTATCCAGATCGACATGTCGGAGTACATGGAGAAGCACAACGTCTCAAGGCTGGTTGGAGCCCCTCCGGGTTACGTTGGTTTCGAGGAAGGCGGCCAGCTGACGGAAAAGATTCGTCGGCGTCCCTACTCCGTCGTGCTCTTCGACGAGATCGAGAAGGCCCATCATGATGTCTTCAATATGCTTCTGCAGATCATGGAGGAGGGCAAGCTGACCGACAGCTTTGGCCGTAACATTGATTTCCGCAATTGCATCCTGATCATGACCTCCAATATCGGCGCGGACATTATTACCCACAAGGCCGGTATGGGATTCGGGGCGAATGACGAAAAACGCTCCTATGAGAACATGAAGAAAGAGCTGTTGATCGAGGTTGAAAAGTATTTCCGACCGGAATTTCTCAACCGCCTCGACGAGGTTATCGTTTTCGAGAGCCTGAAGCGGGAGGATCTCAAGGAGATCATCGACATCGAGCTGCGAAATGTTCAGGAGCGGCTTCTTGAGCAGGGATTCGAGATCAGCCTGGATGAAGAGGTCCGGGAGTACCTGATTGACCAGGGCTACAATCCGGAATTCGGCGCTCGTCCTCTCCGTCGTGCGGTCGAGCAGAAGATCGAGGATTCCCTTGCCGAAGAGCTTCTCAGGGGAGCCTTCAAGGACGGCAACCTGATCAAGCTGAGGATCGAGAAATCGCGTCAGAAAACTCCCGAAGGTGAAACCAAGATAGTCAAGGAGATCGTTTTCGATTCAAGCTCCGTGCCTGTGAAATCTGCGGAAGACGGCAAGGAGGAAGCCGAGGAGGCGGAGGAAGCCGGTAAAGTCGGGAAGGCCGAAGAGACTGGTAAAGCCGAGGCGGCTGACGATGAGAAGCCGGAAAATCCTCCGGAGCCGGTAAGCGCCGCCAGCGAGGATGACGACGGTTCCTGAACCCGATCTTCGTGCGAGTCTATTCGGATTCGTTCCGTATGCAGGGGCGCAGGGTTCCCGCGAGATAAAATGATCCGGTGATGACGGGGTTCCAGCCTTTTCGCCGGCTGAACTCGAGCGCTTCGCGTGGATCTTCGATGACCCGTCCACTTCCCAATGTGTCGCGCAATTCTTGCGGTGCGACGGAGCGGGTCTCATCGGCCCGCGTGAAGATGATCTCATCGGCTATCCCGCCGGCCTCGGCGAGGATTTCTTCACGGCGTTTGTCGGTGGAGAGTGAGAGGATCAGCGCCCGGGGCTGGGGAAAGTCAATTTCTTCGAGGGTCTGCCGCAGGGATTTGACCGATTCCGGGGTGTGTGCGGTGTCCAGGCAGCAGGCCAGTGGCCCAGGGAAGACCTCGATTCTCGCCGGCAGGCGAAGGTCCTCCAGCACGGACCGCAGCTGGACGGTATCGAGTTGTTTGTCGAGGCTTTCCAGCACCGTCCTGTACAGGGCTATGGAAATAGCCAGATCAGCCCGGATGCCGGGTCCCCGGATGGCCGGCGCCTTGAAGACTCCCTGGATTCCGTCAATTTCGAGAAGGCCATCGCAGTTAAGTTTGACCGACCCGGGATCTGCCACCGTCCAGGGGGCGCTTTTCTCGGCCGCGATTCGCTCGATCTCCTTGCGCGCCTCTTCAGGCAGCTCGCCGGTGATCAACGGGGTTTGGGGCCTCACGATGCCGGCCTTTTCCCTGGCGATGGCGGTGAGCGTATTGCCAAGTAATTGGGTGTGTTCGAGGCCGAGGCTGGTGATGGCGCTCCAGCGGGCTGATAGAATATTGGTCGCATCGAGGCGCCCTCCAAGCCCAACCTCGAAAATAGCGATATCAACATTGGAGCGAGCGAAACAGAGCATGGCCATCGCCGTCAGTAATTCGAAGAAGGTTGGGCTGCCGCTTTCTCCATCCGCCGGTTCTATCAATGGCAGGATGGAGTTCACGGTCCGCATGAAGGATTCCTCACTGATCGATTCTCCACCAATTCGGATCCTCTCGCGCAGGTGCTCGATATGAGGAGAGGTGTAGGTGCCGACCTTGAGCCCCCCGGCTTTCAGCAGGGCCTCCAGCATCAGGCAGGTGCACCCTTTTCCCTTGGTGCCGGCGATGTGGACGGCAGGGTAGCGGTCGTGAGGATTGCCGAGGGATGCGGCCAGGGCCTCCATCCTGCGGAGGTCGAAGCTTTCCTTGTCGTAGCGGAAAGTGGGCAATCTCTCGTAGTTGGTGAAAGATGCAAGGACCTGGCTGAATTCTCTGGGGCTATTGGGTACTTTCATACGAACCGTTTTATAGTGTAAGAGGGCGATTTTTGTCTACCGAGAAGACTGAAACCACAACCAGGCTGCTTGTCTCCGCTGTTGAGCCATCAGCCGATCTGCATCTCGCTCATCTGCTTGAAGAACTGCGCGGGCTGCGGCCCGGCATCGAGTGCAGGGGCTTTGGCGGTGAGCGAGTGCGGGCGGCCGGGTGTACTGTCGATGCCGACCCGACATCCTACTCGAGCGTCGGCTTCGGTTTTCTCAAGAGCATCGGCCGGTACTTCAGCCTGCTCAAACAGTTTGACCGCCTGTTGCGTGAATTCGAACCCGCCGCGGTGTTGCTTGTAGATGCGCCGGCCTTCAACTTCCTGCTGGCTCGCCTGGCGCGCTGGAGGGGGGTGCCGGTGGCCTACTACATCTGTCCTCAGATCTGGGCCTGGGCTCCCTGGAGGCGCCGCAAGGTTCTTCGCTATACAGACCTGCTGCTCTCGATCATTCCTTTCGAGAAGGAGCTCTACAGCAACGACAGGGTCCCCGTTCACTACGTCGGCCACCCGATCGCAGATGAGCTGTCCTCGCTTGCGGAAGACCTTGGTGAAGAGTTCCGCAGCTCACTCGGTATTTCACGACAGGAGAAATTGATCGGGGTCTTCCCCGGCAGCCGCAGGGCGGAGGTGGAGGGGCTCTCCACATCTTTTTTCAAACTGCTTGCCCAGATGAAACTGGATCCTGATCGCCATCGCATCGTCGTTTCCGCCCTGCGGGGAGATTTCAGGGAGTTGATCGAAGAGGCTGCGGCCAGCCAGGGGCTGAAGATCGAGCTTATCAGCGGCGATTGCAGGCCCCTGATGAAGGCCTGTGACCTGGCCCTGGTCGCCTCCGGTACAGCCTCGCTTGAGCTGGCCTGGTTTGAAAAGCCCATGCTCGTTTTTTACAAGGTGAGCGGCCTTGGATACTGGCTGTTTAAGAATTTCTTCAGTGTCACACCCTGGTTTACCTTGCCCAATATTCTCGGCAGCGCTGCGAATGAGGGTGAGGTGACAGTTTTTGAAAAGCTGTTGCGCAGAGATGAAGAACTGGAGGAGATCGCTCCTGTGGCGATCGGGCTTCTGGAAGATGAACGGAAACAGGGTGAGGTTATCGACAGGCTGCGAAAATTGAAGGCCGCCTGCATGATGCCCGGAGCAAATGCGAAGGCGGCGGCGGTACTCAATGACTTCCTGTCGTCGCTTTGAGGCTTCCAGGCGGTCTCCAGCCGATTTTTAGGCGTGGATCAAGTACATTACCGGCTTGAATAACACCCATCCCGGTTGAATAGAGGCTTTTGCTTTCACCGGTTCTTACGCCAGAATAATAGTCCTTCGATTAATAGAGCGCTGTGGCAATGAACTTATTTCTCAACAATTCCGACCAGGACGGCAAAGGCTATAATAAGCCGAGCAGCTTCGGGCCAAAGTTTCTGATGATGGTTGTTTTCACCATCGTCATCGGCGGGATGATGTTGAATTTTTTTCAGCAGGGGCAGCAGAGACCCATTAAAGATGGCCGGGGTAAGTCGGTGGATGACGAGAGCTTCCTCGATGGAACTCCCTTCGACGTAAGGAATCCTTTCGGGGGAGAATTCGCCGCAGCTGAAGATCCTGACGACCCGCTGACCGCCGGCAAGGAAGAGGTCAAGGGCAGGAAGCTCGAGTCTTTCGTTGAGAAGCCGGAGATGCTTGCCGGCGCAGCCGGTCGCGACCGAACGGGAAATGTTGAGAAATTCGGACGTATCCAGGAAGAGGGAGTGGTTTACCTCGCGCATCAACTTCGCTCGGCCCATGTCGCCGGGAAGCCTCCTGGAGAACCTGTGTTGAACACTGCGAAGGGCGACAAGGTCTTCAACGAGCTTATCAAAAATCCGGATCTTTATCGCGGTAAGCCTGTCGAGCTGCGGGCGAATATCATCAGGGCCGAAAAGGGCAGGAGACCTCTGCAGGTGGCGGCTCTTCCAAGCGGGGCGAACCCTCTGGACGTCAACCGGCTCTACCGTTCTTACGTCTACGACCAGAACCAGAAGTTTCATCTCGTGTATACCCTCGAGGACCAGTCCGAGGAGCTCGGACACATGGCGGACGTTGTTCTGCGGGGATATTTCTGCCGGCTCTACACCGGCGAGGTCGACCTGCGCAGGGGCAGCGGTAAGCTTGATAAAGGCACGATCCCGCTGCTGGTCGCTTCTGGCTATAAGGAGATGGTCTCAGCATCGCCGAGCGCTTCGGAAAGAATATCAATCCTGCAGTTCGCGATCGCGTTGGTTCTGGGCATCGGCTGTATCGCCGGGATTGTCATTTTAGTCGTCAATCGAAGGTCAGATTCGACCTACGAGGCTCGCCGCCGGGCCAGCCGGGAGAAGGGCGTGTCCGCGAGGGGGGGCGAGATCGCGGGAGACAAGGCTTCAGAGACAGACGACGGAGAGGCCGCAGAGGAGGCCCCGGCCGAAGAGACCGACGACGGAGAGCCCGAAGAGGAGGCTCCAGCCGACCTCGAAGATAAAGTCGCCGGTGACGAAGACGATTGACCATGCCCAGTGGTAAGAGAAAAAAAGTAAAAAACCGGGGGGGAGAGCCCCGCACCGTCCGGGTTCGTTCCACCGGCGGCAATTATCCGGCCGTGATCGGCAGCGGTTCCCTCTCACAGCTGCCGCTTCTCCTGAAGGGGAAGCGCAGGCCATCGCGTCTGCACCTCGTGAGCGACAGGAATGTTCTGCTGCATCACGGCGAGGCGATACGAAAGCAGCTCAATCGTACCGGCATTCCATTTTCCGAAACCGTGCTCGCCCCAGGGGAGGGCTCCAAGACGATGGAGCAGATGCAGCGGATTCTTCGTTCCGCTGTTCGCTCCGGATGTGACCGCAGCTCCTGCATGATAGCCTTCGGGGGAGGGGTAGTCGGAGACATTACAGGCTACGTAGCCGCCAGCCTTCTGCGTGGAGTCGAGTTCATCCAGGTCCCAGCCTCGCTGCTGGCCATGGTCGATGCCAGCGTAGGGGGAAAGACCGGGGTCAATATTCCTGAAGGAAAAAACCTCGCCGGGGCCTTCCATCAACCCCGAGCGGTCATCATGGATCTCGACCTGCTCGGAACTCTGCCTGCTCGCCAGGCGCGTGCCGGCTGGGCCGAGATTATCAAGACCGCGGCGATTCGGGATCTCAGACTGCTGTCTCTCATTGAGAGGGAGAGGGATGCTCTCCTTGCCGGCTCTCCGCCTTTGCTCGCGAAAGTTGTTGAACGCTGTGTGAGGATCAAGGCCGAGGTCGTTGAGGAAGACGAGCGAGAGTCCGGTTTGCGGATGATCCTGAATTTTGGCCATACGCTCGCTCATGGAATCGAGGCGGCCCAGGGCTATGGCCGGCTCCTGCACGGAGAGGCCGTTGCTGTCGGAATGGTTTTCGCTGCCCGTCTTGGTGAGGGGCTTGGAATTACCAGGGAGGCTACGGCGGATCGTCTTGAAGCCTTGCTCGCGGCTTTTGGTTTGCCGGTTCACTTGAGCAATCTGTCCTGCTCGCGTATCCTGACGGCAATGGGACGTGATAAAAAACGTGGCCCCCGGGGCCTGCGGTGGGTCTTCCTGTCGCGGCCTGGCGAGGCCTTGATCCGTGACGATGTGAAGCCGGCGGCATGGCAGGCTGAGCTGAAAAAATTCATCAAGGGAAAGTGAAATGAAGTTCTCAACCAGATTCATCGATATTTTAGTTTCTGTTCGCGCTCCTCTCGTGACCGCTATGCTGTTGCTGGTTGTTGCTTTCCCGGGTTGCTCCGATTCCCGGCCGCAATATGAAGAGCCTACGCCAGAGGAGGCCCGGGGATCCGCCCACCCCGCCTTGAAAGCCCAGATCCCCGCTCCCGCCCCTGCTGCCGCTGCGCCGGCTGCCGGCGGAGAACCAGCCGCCAGTCCCTGGAAGCCGGGCGAAGCGTTCGTTGTGATGGGATTGAAGGCCAAGGCTCCGGAGGGCTGGCTTCGTCAGAAACCTGCCAACAGGATGCGCAAGGCCCAGTTCAAGCTTCCCCATGCCGAGAATGACACCTTTGATGGAGAGCTTACGGTCATACCCGCCTTCGGTGGAATGGAGGCCAATCTCCAGCGCTGGAAACAGCAATTCAAGGAGGTTCCCGAACCTCTCATCAATAAACGTAAAGTTGCCGGAATGGAGGTCTCCATCGTGCAATTGGATGGGACCTATCTGTACAAGGCGCGTCCTATGGACCCCGCGGAGGCAGCTCAGCCTCGTCCGGATTACAGGGTCCTTGCCGCCGTGGTGCAGGCTCCCGGCGGCCAGGTCTTCTTCAAGTCCTTTGGGCCGAGGGCCACCATGGAAAAGTGGCAGGAGGCGTTTACCGACATGGTGGACAGCTTCGCGCCAGCTCAGGAGTAGGGCAGTTGGGCTTTGACCTCCAGGAGCTCATCAGCAGCCGCAATGGTGAGAACGTCGCTCTCCATCGCGAGAATATCAATCCCCAGTTCGCTCGGGTTCTGCGCCTGATCGGCTTTGACAAGATCTACGTCCGCGGAGTTGGGCAGTATCTCTATGACGAGGATGGCTCTGAATATCTCGATATGCTCGCCGGCTACGCCGTTCACAATGTGGGCCGCAACCATCCCGTGGTTATCCAGGCCCTGAAGGATCTGATGGATTCTCAGCCCGCCACCCTTGTCCAGATGGATGCGCCGCTTCTCTCGGGCCTGCTTGCCGAGCGTCTCAAGGAGCTGACTCCGGAGGCTCTTGATACGGTGTATTTTACCAATTCCGGCACCGAGGGGGTGGAGACCGCCATCAAGTTCGCCCGCAAGAGCACCCGCCGGCCGCGGGTGCTCTTCTGTGAGCACTCTTTTCACGGCCTGAGCAACGGCTCCCTCTCTCTGAATACCGACGAATCCTATCGAACGGGTTTCGACCCACTGATTCCCGGGTGCGACAAGGTGCGGCTCAACGACCTTGACGCCCTCTCCGCTGAGTTGAAGAAGGAGGATGTCGCGGCCTTCGTTCTGGAGCCGGTGCAGGGCAAGGGGGTGTTTATCGCCGAGGATGATTACCTTCTCCAGGCCAGGGAACTCTGCTCGCGTCATGGAACGGCGCTGGCTTTCGATGAGGTCCAGACCGGGTTCGGGCGTACCGGAAGGATGTTCTCACTGGAGCATTCATGCGTCGAGCCCGACATACTTATTATTTCCAAGGCGCTGTCGGCCGGCCTCGTTCCCGTAGGGGCAGTGCTCACGAAGAGGAGCATCTACGATGGGGTCTTCGATTCCCTCGATAATTGCGTGGTTCATTCTTCGACCTTCGGCCAGGGAGCCTACGCGATGGCCGCAGGAATCGCGACTCTCCATGTATTCGAGGAGGAGGGCCTGGTTGAGAACTCGAGGCGGATGGGAGAACTCCTATTGGAGGGGCTCAGAGAGCTTGCCGGCAGATTTGAGTTGGTCAAAGATGTGCGCGGTCGTGGTCTGATGATCGGCATCGAGCTCGGTGAGCCGGCGTCCCTGAAGCTGAAGATGGGCTGGAAGCTTGCCAGCAAGCTGCAGAAAGGTCTGGTCGCCCAGGCCATGGTGATGTCCCTGCTGGCGGAGCACAGGATTCTCACCCAGGTGGCAGGGCATGGGCTGGAGATCATCAAGCTCATCCCGTCCCTGGTCATCGATGAATCCGATGTGAAGCGTTTCCTCGTGGCGTTTGAAGATGTGCTCGAGCGAAGCCATCGTTTTCCCGGCCCCATCTGGGAATTCACCACCCGCCTTGCAAAACACGCGCTCAAGCGTTGAACTGGGGACCATGCCTGGCAGATGAGATGGAGATGTTTGAAGAACAGAGAGAGATGAGATGAGCACCTTCCAGCGAGTACTTTCCCTGGGATCTCGCAGCCGCGGGCTGCATGAAATTACCTCGGAGGTTGCGGCTGTGGTTGGCGAGAGTCCTGTCGACAGCGGTCTCTGCAATGTCTTTCTCAGACACACCTCGGCGAGTCTCTGCATCAATGAAAATGCCGACCCCACCGCGCGCGCAGATCTCGAGGCCTACCTCGACCGGCTGGTTCCGGAAAACGAGCCATATTTCCGTCACACCCACGAGGGGCCTGACGATATGCCCTCGCATATAAAGAATGTTCTGACGGAAACCAGCCTGGTGATACCAGTTGTCGATGGGCGGCTGGCCCTTGGAACCTGGCAGGGCGTCTATCTCTGGGAGCACCGCGACCGGGCCTCGGGGAGAAGATTGGTGGTGTCCGTATGGTAAAAAAACCGGCTGCAACTTTCATCGCAACCGGTTTGATCTGGTGGGCGATAGTGGATTCGAACCACCGACTTCCACCGTGTGAGGATGGCGCTCTAACCAGCTGAGCTAATCGCCCGAGTATTTTCTTTGGAAACTGAGGTAGCTTAAGTAGTGCTACCGTAGAGGTCAAGTAAATGGAACAAGTCAGCCTGATCGCCCTGGATCTGGATGGAACTCTCCTCGATGATCGCAAGGAGGTTCCGCCTGATAATATCCGCGCCCTCGAAGAGGCTCAGAGCCAGGGTATTCTCGTAGCTATTTCTTCGGGGAGAATGATTCCCCGGATCCTGCCTGTAGAGGAGACCTTGGGCCTTGATTGCATTATCCTCGCCTACAATGGGGGCAAGGTCGTAGGGCCAAAGTCTGAGGGACGTCCATTGATCAGCGAGCGTCCTTTGCCGGCCGATATAGCGGAGCTCTTCATCAGGTTTTCCCAGGATGGAGACTACCTGCTCAATTTCTACCGGGATGACGTCCTCTATGCCGAGGACAGCCCGAATCGACGGCGCTTCATGGATATCTACAGCGGCCGCACGGGGGCCGAGTATCATATCGAGGATCTTACCGGGAGGATCGGGCAGGAGCCGACCAAGTTGATTCTCCTGGCTGAGCCAGAGGAGCGGGACCGTTTGCATGACCACTTTGTCGCGGAGTTGGGAGACCGTGCCTACATCACCAAATCAGACCCGGAGTATCTTGAGATCATGGCCCCCGGGGTTTCCAAGGGTACCGCACTCGAGGCGCTTGGAGAGCACTACGGCTTCGGTTTGCCCAACGTTCTTGCCGTAGGTGACGCCGAGAATGACAATCCCATGCTGGAGGCTGCCGGAATAGGCGTCGTTGTCGCCAACGGCACCGAGGCGAGCAAGGCGGTTGCCGATCATGTAACGGAGAAGACGAACAACCAGGGCGCGGTGGCCGAGGCCGTGAGACGGTTCGCTCTCAGGTAGAGGCTTGCGGTCAGCCTAGCTGGCCTCGTTGCGGTCTTCTCGTTTCTGCAGAGAATCTCTCAGCCTGGCCGCCTTTTCGTAGTCCTCATTCGCGATCGCCTCGGCCAGCTTCTCTCTCAGCTCGGCGAGAGGGTCGGGGGGCAGCATCTTGAACAATTGCTGACGCAGTTCTTCGATCGCTCGAAGAGAGTTCTTTTGCTCAAGGGGGAAGATCCTGTTCTTTCTCATTTTCGGAAGATCCTCGATCAAGCAGGAAGCCTCGGAAAGGATGGCCAGGGCTGCAGGAATGTCACCGCCGGAGTCGATCGTTCCGAGGGCCGCAGATATGAAGTGCATTCTCAGGATATAGGGCCTGTACTGTTGCAGGCTGGAACTGAGCTCCGCGGGGAAGTGCTTGTCCGTGAAGTCGAGCACCTCTATATTTCTCATGGTGTCACGCGAGCAGTATTCGTATTCGCCGACCTGGAAGAACAACAGGTACCTGTAGTAATACAGCAGGCATTCTTCCTTCAGCCGCTGGAAATCTTCCTCGGTCAGCTCGATATCCCAGGGTTTTTTCGCGGTCTCGTTGACGTAATAGTGGAACCAGGACTCCTGTCCCTGCGGGCGGTGGCCATCGGGCCGTCCCTGGAACTCGTACTGCTCGATTCCAAGAGGCAGGCGGACCTGTAGAACCTCGTCCCCGCGCTGGTTGGTGACGCGCCTGACGTGCTTATTGTCCCCGTAGCTCCAGGCTTCGAGGATCTTGCTGAGGTCCATTTCACTGTCTTCCATAACAGCAATTTTACAGATGCTGATGGGATATCTTCAATGAAACAAATGCAGTGCCGCCAAGGAGTTGGGTTGAAGTCACTGAAGGGAAAGGGTGATGATCGCTGTTTGTTCAGAGAACTTACCTGATGTGGTATTCCGGAAAATCCCCAGGCGCAATAATTGGTGCTGTGGGTTTGGAAACGAATGATCCGATATAAAAGATGCTGTCGCGCCGGGGAGTCATCTGTCGGTATTTTCGAGAAATCAAACAGTGTCAAAGGTCATGTTCAGGAAGTTTTTTTGGATCACACGAGCTCCGGGTGTCGCCTTGGGATTGTTGATTCTCTGCAATCTGCTGCTGACGCTTGATAATGCGAACCTGTCGATTACCCGGATCTGGTTAGATATCGAGATTCCCGATCCGGAGCTCTCCCTGATCTCATCGCTCCTGGGGTTGGCCCTCCTGGTTCCGCATGATGTGGGGCGGTCCGATTGGGCACGCTGGCTGCTTGGAGGTGTCTTCTTCGGGTTCTGGATACTTGTCGGGGCTACCATGGTTGGGTACTACCATCATCTCGGCAATGGGGATTTTGCCACCGATCTGCCGGTGCCTTTCTGCTTTTTTGTCTGGTTGATCCTGCTCTGCGAATTTTCGAGGATCTCCTGGTGTGAAACCAGGGAGCCTCGCATGCCGCCGCCGGCGCGGTTTTTTTTAAACAGTGTGGTGGTGGCGGCTTCCTTCTTCCTCCTGATCTCCGCCCACCTGGTCACATTCGGCCGAACGGATTTTCGCAGGCCGGCGGACGCGGCGGTTATCCTGGGGGCCAGGGTCTATGACGATGGAAGCTTGAGCCGAGCTCTCAAGGATCGCCTTGTCACCGGAATCGAGCTCTATCGCCAGGGCCTCGTTTCCTACCTGGTCATGAGCGGCGGGACCGGAAAGAACGGCTTTAGCGAGCCTCGGCAGATGGCCGTCTACGCTACGAAGGTGGGCGGGGTGCCGGCCGAACGAATCCTGCTGGACGAAGAGGGAATCAACACCGCCCAATCAGCTCGTAATTGTGGCCGCATCGCGCGGACCCATGGTTTCAAGGCGTACCTTACGGTGAGCCAGTATTTCCACTGTGCCAGGGTAAAGATGATCTTTGAGCGCAACGGAAGCTCTTGTTATACGGTTCCCACCTGCTCGAACGAAGAGGTCAGGGCAGCCGGGGCGCTTACCCGGGATACCTTCTTCCTGTTGCGGGAGGCGGTGGCCTTCCCGTTCTATTTTCTCTACTACCGCTGAGAACAGAGAAGAGAGACGAAGACCAGGGTGGGCATCTTCGTCTCTCCCGTGCAGCTGTTTTAGCGGTTGACGCCGCAGGAGCAATGGTCGGTAAAGGCCGTTCTATAATGTCCCGCGCGGGTAAGGATCTCCCTGTAGACGGCTCTTCCACAGTGATCATAGCCGCCGAAGACAGTGCGATAGACCGGCGGCATCCAGATTCTGCTGGCCCTTGAGGTCCAGAGGTGGCGGTGCACCACCCGGTGCACTCGCTGTACCCTGTGCGAAGTGCAGAGGGCTCGCTGCGGGGGAGCGACGATCACCGTTCTCGCGGGAGCCCAGCTTCTCCTGGTTCTCGAGAAGCTGACCCGGAAGTCGGGGCTTCCGAAGCTGAGGCCGAAGCGGAAGAATCCATCGGCATAGGTCGTTGAGGGGGAAAGTAGGCACACTCCGCTGAGAGCGAGCAGGTAGAAGCATTTGAGCTTCATGGCGGTTCCTCCTTATTCTGAGGTCCCTGGGTATGTCGCGAGACCACATCAGGTCTCCGTCTTCAGTAACTCAGACGGGGCCTGGCAGGAGGGTATTCAATATAAGTTCGGAATCAGAGTCCGAATTGTCCGAAGAGGCAGGATTGAGATGTCTTGCTGCTCCAGCGCACATCGAGGTCTTCGGCCTTGTAGAGGCTCTTCTGCCCCAGCGCCTTTTCGCTTTTTACATGACGAGAGAGCGGCTTGCCGGGCTGGGGATCTCTTCCGCAGACAGCTTCGCAGATGGCGGCGGAGTCATGTTCATGGGTCTCGACGTCGACCGCCAGGTGGTTCCTGATAGAGAGTCTGAGGGCATGGTCTTTCTTGACGAATTGGATCGAAGCCTTTCGAATCCGTTTTACGTTTTTGAGGTATCGTGGCGCGAGCTCCCTGGCCAGGTCGAGCAGGGCCTCTGATTTTTCAGCCGTTGCTTTTTCATCGATATAGATGACAGCCGTCATGGCTCCCTCGAGAGGGCTGCCCGGGGTTCCTTGTGACTCGATGACGATGACTATTTTCAGGGAGTCGAGCGATTGGCCGTTCCAGCTTCCCCTGGCGACATTCCAGAAGAGGATGGCGCGGTGCGCTCCCGCGGTTCTGTTCGCGAAGGTTTTTGCCGAGAGGCCCAGGCCGGGAACCTTCCGCAGGCCGGCTGTGGTTGATTCACTCTGTATTTCAATGTAGCTGCCGTAGAGGACCGGCTCGGCGATCAACTGTGGAGCGCTGGCGGTTACGAGGGCCAGCAGTACAACTGCGAGGTGTTTTCGATACATGAAAGTTCTCCAGGGGATTCCACCGCAAAAGAAACGGCTACTCTATTTTGCGGGGTGGCTGACGGCAGGTCAAGGTATCCGCCTCTATAGCCGCTGGAAGAGGTTTCACGCTGTTTTAGAGCGATGGCTCTCCACTGGCCCAGGCGAAAATTCAGCATCCAGAAGCCTCGCCTTCCGCGCTGATTGATTCGAAGAGAGCTTCGAGTCGGCGTCCGTATTCGATGTAGGTCCTGTAAGCCAGCTCGGGGTCGGATGCCTCCTGCTGCAGATGAATCACCGAGGTGATGTGGGGCTCGATGGAGAAGCCCCCATCATAGCCGTTCCCGAGGAGATCCCGGCAGATCTCACGTACGTAGCCGCAGCCATCCCCGGGGAAGCACGCGGTGTCTTCGGCGTCGGGATCATCCTTGGGCAGGTAGTCCTTGATGTGGACGTAGACGATCTCTTCACGGACGCCGCTGTAGTAATCCCAGGCGTCCTGCGAATATTGGCAGGGATTGCCGGTGTCGAATACCAGCTTGAGATTCTCTGAGCCGACATCCGAGAGCAGGTCCATGGTCTGCTGCGGCCCCAGGCCGCCCCAGCCATTACAATTCTCATGGACGAGGATGACTCCGCCGTCTTCCGCCATCCTGGCGAGCGCCGTCATCCGCTCTACGACCCTGGCGCGCCACGGGCCGTCCTCGAGCTCTGGCTCGGAGTTCGGGTAGCTCATGCAGCGAATGAACCGGGTGCCGAGCTTCTGCATTCGCGGTATCGCCCTGGCGAGCTCCTGCCGGTCTATCTCGAAGTCGCTATCGATGGGGCGGGCCCAATTGGCCAGCTGGGAGGCGAAGCAGGAGACCTCCAGTCCACCCTCGGCAAGGGCTGCTGCGGCCTGCTCGAACTCTTCTTCGGTGACATCGGTGAGGTTGGTTCCGGAGAGGTTGCGGAGCTCGATATGCTTCCAGCCAAGCTCCCGGTGCGCCCGTACCTGGTCGGCAAGATCTTCCGCACCCTCATCGGCGATTCCCGAATAAAACATCCTGGTTATTACGGCGGTGCCGCATCTCCTGCGTTGGGGTTTCAATGAAGCGGTGAAGGGGCAGTCTAACCGCGCCGCGATGGAATGCCAAGCGGAGGGCTTGTCCAGTTCAGCCGCGGCCCTGGAGCTTCCTGGTGAGTCCTACCCAGTCGGTGTGAACGGGGTCCGCCTCCGGCCGGTCGACCCGCCGGTAGGTATGGGAGCCGAAGTAATCTCGCTGGGCCTGGAGCAGATTGGCGGGGAGGCTTCCCCGTCGGTAGCTGTCGTAGTAGGCCAGCGCTGAGCTGAATGCGGGCGTCGGGATTCCCAGCTTGACGGCCTCGCTGACCACACGACGCCAGGCGGCCTGGTTCTCATCGATGGCCTTGAGGAAGAAGGGGTCCAGCAGGAGGTTGTTCAGGTCGGGAGCCTTGGCGAAGGCATCCCTGATTCTCTCGAGGAAGCGGGCCCTGATGATGCAGCCGCCTCTCCACATCAGGGCGATGCTGCCGTAATCGAGGTCCCAATTGTATTCCTCCGCCGCGGCCCGGATCAGCGCGTAGCCCTGTGCGTAGGAGCAGATCTTCGAGCAGTAGAGAGCCTTCTCAATCGCATCGACGAGCTCGGATGCATCTCCCTCGTAGCTCGAGTCCGGGCCAGTCAGAAGCTCGGAGGCTGCCAACCGGTCAGATTTCTGGGCTGAGATCGCCCGGGCCAGGACGGCCTCTACGATTGTCGGCGCGGGAATGCCGAGGTCCAGCGCCGAGGCCGAGGTCCAGCGCCCCGTACCTTTCTGTCCCGCCGTGTCGAGGATCATCTCGACAAGAGGGTTGCCTGTCTCTTCATCCGTGATGGCGAGGATATCGCGGGTAATCTCGATCAGGTAGCTCTCGAGCTCGCCCTCGTTCCAGCGCGCGAAGACCTCGTGCATTTGCTGCGCGTTCATGCCCAGGGATTCCTTCATCATGAAATAGGCCTCGCAGATCAACTGCATGTCGCCGTACTCGATGCCATTGTGGACCATCTTCACATAGTGCCCGGCTCCATCTGAACCGACCCAATCGCAGCAGGGCTCGTTTTTGTCTCCTACCTTGGCCGCGATCGCCTGGAAGATGTCCTTCACCTCGGCCCAGGCGCTTTCTGAGCCTCCGGGCATGATGCTCGGCCCCAGCCTTGCGCCTTCCTCACCTCCGGAAACCCCCGTGCCAATGAAGCGCAACCCGCGGGCCTCTACCTCTGCTGTCCTGCGGATGGTGTCGGGGAAATGGGAGTTCCCGCCATCGATGATGATGTCGTCCGGATCGAGGTGCGGGGCAATAAGGTCGATGAAATCATCGACGGGCTGGCCGGCCTTGACCAGCAGGACAATCTTCCTGGGCGACTTGAGGTTGGCGCAGAGGTCTTCGATATTCGAGGCGCCGTAGAGCTGCCGGTCGGAATTCTCCTCGATAAACTCATCGATCTTGCTGGTGGTGCGGTTGAAGACGGCGACGCTGTAGCCGTGGTCCTCCATGTTGAGGACGAGGTTTTTTCCCATCACGGCAAGGCCGATCAGTCCGATATCACAGGGTGAGGTGCTCATATCTCTCAGTCTATTCCTGGTTCCAGGGTGGGTCACTGGGGAGCTTGGCGAGGAAGCGCTCGGTCAGGCCTGTCTCGTAGTCTCCCGCAAAGCTTCCATTGAAGAAGCGATCAATTCCTTCTGCGAGGAGGTGCTCCCAGGAGGCCTCCTCTTCGCCCGGCACGATGGGGAAGAAGAGGGCGTTGTTGGCCTTTGCGGCCTTCTGGTCGCCTGGGGCATCTCCAATCATCAGCACCTTGCCCTCCTCGTAATTCGAGACAACGGCTTCGAGGTGCTCCTTCTTATTGCCCATCTCCTGGCCGGCGATGAGCGAGACGTATTTGTCGATGTCGTGTTCTCTCCACTCCTTGGTGAGAGCCTCAACCGGGGTCGCGGATACGACCATCATGTCAGCCGCCTCCGAGAACTTCTCGAGGCATTCACGGAGGTTCGGGAAGGGTGGAACGTTGTTGACGAATCTCTTCACGTCCCGATTCACGTGGTGGCTCCACTTCATGCAGAGCTCGAGCTCGGGATCAGGGTTTTCCGCGAGAAACTCTTCTATGGCCGGGTTCGAGAGTGGCTTGTCGGACTCGCTGAAACGCTCGAGGGATTCGAGCTTCATGATCTCGACGCCCCGGCGCTGGACGTCGGGCCGCGCACGCAGGTAATCCAGGGCGTAGATCAGCGCCAGGAAGCGATTGCAGCCCCTGGTGCGGGAGTAGAGGTTCACGAAGTCCCAGGCTTCCCGGGCAAATTTTGAGACAGCCTGGAGCTCGAAATAATTGATCGTATTGGGACAGAAGCACTCCTTGTGCTTGAGCTCCATGCTGTCAAACGCGCAGCCATCGGAATCGATTCCGACAAAGAATTCACTCGAAGACTGGAAGCTCTGCAGTGCCGCCTTGTAGTCCGTCATTATTCCCTGGGTTTCCTTACGTGTTCCGGCTCTGTTCCCCCCGAGTTGGGCAGAATCAAGGTCGCTAAGTTAGCACCTCCTCATGGGACCATCAAGACCTCGCCGGTGCCCGGTCAGCGCCGGGGAAGTCGTCGTTTTTTATTCAGAGCCGCTTCCCGAGCAGCTCGAGGGCCTTGGCGATCATCGGATCGGCGCCCTTCTCCAGGTCGGCCCGGGTATTGCGGATCTCAAGGTCTACGGGGATCCCCTTGCTTTCATAACAGACCTTGGCCGCGGAGTAATAGCGCTGGTGCGAGAGGGTGTATTTCCAGCCGTTGGACAGCTTGCGCTCGAGCATATCGCTGAAGATACCGTTGGTGTGGTCTCCGATGAGAGTCGCCTGGGGAAGGTCGGCCATGAGCATCGCGAAGACATCGGCCGCGCTGTAGGAGGCATCGTTGGTGAGAACCATGAGGTAGCCCTTGTAGCGAACAGCTCCCCCCGGCTCGAGATGGCGGGTGCGGAGCTCTCCGAAGTCATCTTCGCCGGGGCCCTTCTTGGTCTTCTTATAGTGCCCGACCCGTTTCTTATCGACGAAGCGGTTGAGGATCCGGTACACGAAATCATCGGTGCCGCCGGGATTGTCGCGGATGTCGACGATGATTCCCCGGGTGTCCTGCAGTTCACCAAGGATCCGGTCGAGCGCTCTGGCGAGAGCTTTCTTTCCCGGGCCCTCCATTTCGGCGATCCTGATATAGCCCAGGTCCTTGTTGCGGCAATAAGAGAAGACCTCGGCGAGCTCCTCCGGCTCGCTGAAGCCTGCGGATTTGAGCGTGCCAATGACCATCCTCCAGAACCTCTTCTGGAGCTTGCGGGATGGGAACTCCCGCTCGAAGTCGGTCATCTCCTCGGGGCAGTATTCTTTCTTTTCCTTCCCCTTGCCCTTGACTGCGAGGGTGACGTGGCCGTCCTTCAGTGGGGCCAGCAGCTCAGAGAGAATCTTGAAAAGCTCATCATCCGTGGTTTTTGCGGTCACTCGCGGCCTGTGCTTCTCGTACTGCGATTTCCAGTCCACTCCCCTGAGCTTGAAGAAGGCGTAGCGCTCATTGAATACGCCCCAGAGCTCCTCGAAGACCTTTTCGGGGGCGCTCAGCCTGGCCTTTTCAGCACCGGCTTTCTCGTCCTGAGAGGGGGCGGGGGTGGGTGCCAGCAGAGTACAGGCTGCAAGTATCAAGGCGGCCCGGCAGGACTTATTCTTCAGATGGTTCATGCTTCAGCTCGGTATACCGTTTGTGTTCAAGGCCCGGGGAGAGCTGCCCTGCTATAGTATCGACCTTGGCTGAAGCGAACGAAAGAAAAGAAGGACGGCCCACAGCAAGGTTGCGCGGGCCGTCCCGTTCGTTTTCTGGTGCCGTGGAGAGGACTTGAACCTCCACCCACTATAAGTGGACTAGGACCTGAACCTAGCGCGTCTGCCAATTTCGCCACCACGGCATAAATCGAGATGCGAGTGTACTTGCAGGGGTATAAGTTTCAACCCTAAACGGCTGCAGCGGGGCTCTAAGACGGCCAAACTTGATATCATCCAATGGGCGTGGTGAAATGTAAGCAGGAAGCAATCGTCTCCTTCCGGAGGATTTTGCATGCTGAGCATTTCAGATGGCCACCAGGGGATTACCCGGCGCAGGCTGCTTACAATTGGAAGCCTCGGTCTCGGCGGCCTCTCCCTGCCGACCCTCTACGCGGCGGGTGGCCCAGGAAGCTCGGAGGGGAACCCGGTCACCGGCAAGTCTGTGATTTTTCTCTTCCAGCAGGGAGGGCCCAGCCAGTTCGAGACCTTCGATCCAAAACCCGACATACCGACCGGCAATCGAACCATCGGTGGTGTCATTCCAACTACCCTTCCGGGCGTCATCTTCGGGGCGACCTTGCGGCGCCTGGCGAAGCTGGCTCACAAGCTCACCGTCGTACGCTCCTTCCATACGAATAATTCAGGTCACAACATCAAGCCGATTGTCGGGGAGCATTCGCTCGAGGCCAATATAGGCACCCACTATTCACGGGTGGTGGGGTCGACCCATCCCCTCACCGGGATGCCGACCAACGCGGTGATCTTTCCTCGGGCGGTGAATTCCGATGTACCGGGGCCGAGCGCGCGGGGCAATCTCCGGGCAACGGGGGCCTACGGTAAGGGTTTGACTCCCTTCGTTCCCGGGTCGGGCGGCCAGCTGCAGGAGGATATGAAGCTGCGGCTTGACAGGGGTCGCAACGATACCCGTCGTCGGCTCCTGGGGCAGCTGGATCGACTCAATCGCAAGGTGGACACCAGGGGGCAGCTCGATGGTCTCGACAAGCTCCAGGGCCAGGCCTACGAGCTGATCCTGGGAGGAGGCGTCTCCAGGGCGCTTGATCTCTCGCGGGAAGATCCTCACACCCTGAAACGCTACGACACCAGCGTCTACGCCAGGAAGGGGACCTGGAACAAGGTCTCGAGAGGAAGGAAGGGCTACTACTGCGCCCAGGCGGCGACGATCGGTCCCCTGCTTCTGCTGGCACGGAGACTGTGTGAGGCCGGCTGCGGCTTCGTTACCATCCACGCAGGCTACGAGGGTGTCTGGGACATGCATGCCGATGGCAACAACCTCAACATGGTAGATGGTATGGAGGCTGTGGGACGCTCCTTCGACCATGCGGTCGCGGCCTTTGTCGAGGACGTCGAGGATCGGGGGCTCCGGGACAAGATCATGCTGGTGGCCACAGGTGAGATGGGCCGCACCCCGAAGGTCAACAAGAACGGGGGCAGGGACCACTGGGCCCGCCTGGCGCCGCTGCTGCTCTACGGCGGCGGACTCGAGGGAGGCCAGGTGATTGGCCGCTCCGATCGCCAGGGTGGTGAACCGGCCAGCGACGGCTGCGACCCCAGCCACCTGATCTCGACGATTCTCCATACCGTTTTTGACCCCGGCAAGCTCCGGCTCAAGCCGGATGCCCCGCGCGAGGTGCTTGCCCTCTGTGCGAAGCCGCCGATTCCGGGGATTTTCTGATACCCGGGAGTGTTGCTTCGGCTGCGGGTTTCTGGCAATTTGATGCTGCGTGAGGCAAGTATATCGCATTGCAAAAGGGTGGAGGTGACGAATGAGCGAAGCGGGCTTCTCGTTCGATTCTCAGAGCGCGGCAGACGCTGCGGACTTCCTCGATGGCCGCTCCATGGTGCTCCGCTGGCTGGTGGCCTTCCTGCGCCACTTCGACAAGCTTCCCGAGGAGTCGCTGTCGAGTTGGCGGTTCTACTGGAGGGGAGATCCCGGGGCAGGCTGCGCCCTGGCTCATTCCTTCAGGAATGGCACCACCTACCTCTTCGCCGAGGCCGGCTTCGACTTCGAATCCCTGCGCCGGTTCTTTTGTGAAGATTTTCTTCCCGAGCGAATCATCGTTGATCGTACGACAGCCGAGAACTGGCGGGGGGCGGCTCCTGGAATGCTCGACGCGGCCGGGCGGAGCCTGGAGCTGCGGGTGCTGGCGAGGCCCCTGGAGACGGGGGGCGGGAAGGCGACCGGCCCCTTTCGAATGGCCCGGGGAGATGAGGCGGGCGCCCTCAGGCAGTTTGAGGCGATGCATTGCCGCGAGATCGGCCTGGAGGAGATTCACAGCGATTTTGATTCACTCATCGAGGCTGGCCTGGTCTATGTGGTTGAGGAGGGCGGGGGGCTCGCCGGCTATGTCTGCTCGAATCTCTCCGATGGAAAGTATGTGCATGTCAGCGGGCTCTATATCGCGCCGGCTTATCGCGGCAGCCGCCTTGGGGCCGTGCTGGCGACCGAGATCGCCCGGCGGATCGCGCAGGAACACGGAGCCGAAGCCCTTGTCGATGTCTACAGCGACAACACTCCGGCGATCAGGACCTACGTTGAGTCGGGATACGTGATCGTCGGGGAAGGGCTGGAGGCGCGCTACCACAGCGACATGTGGCGCTGAGAGCTTCCTGCTATTTGTCGCGGCCGAAGCCGTACATCGGCAGCAACCGATAGTAGACCTCGAGGCTCAGCACCGCGAGGCCGGTGGAGAGGACGCGGCCGCCAGCGCTGACATGCTTGCCCTTGGGATCCCAGCTGCCCCTGTTTGCTCCGGTCTTGTGCTGGAGGGTGACGTAGATTTCCTTGAGGTTGTTATTCCACTCCGTCCAGATGGGACCCTGGTGCTGGTAGAGAGAAAGGGTCGCGTAGTAGTCGAAGTAGAAGTCGACCTTGTTGGCCTTGAGCATGCGGAGTTTCAGGAAGGCGGAGCTCTCCTGCTGTCGCGGATCGGTCGGCGGCGTCAGGTCAAGCTGCCGCAGGAACATACCCGTAGCGGTCATCGCCGGGTGGTTGTTGCTCGGTCCGGTATAGCCGTAGATACCGTTATGGGTGCCGCCGGAAACCGAGCTGATGAATTCGCGTCCCCTGGCGAAGACCTCGTCGGGAATCTCGAGACCAGCCATTCTTCCCGAATGCAGGGCCATATAGTGCCAGCCGGTGGCCGAGAGGTCTCCTGCCTGACCTGGCTGGTAGCGCCAGCCTCCGCCCTTTTTGTCCTGGGCGTTGAGGATGTACTGAATTGCCCTGGCTGCCGGTTCCTTGAGTTTTGGATCTTTTGTCAACCCGTAGGCTTCGCAGAGCGCGATGGTGGAGATGCCGTGCGCGTACGTTCCATGGTTTCCTCCGCCTTGGCCGCGCAGGTTGCCGTCGGGTCCCTGCTGCTTGATCAGCCAGTCGATCGCCCTGGCCAGCGCCTTGGCGTGCTTGCTGTTGGCGCCGCGCTTGATGCCCCAGCCGTAGTAGCAGAGCATCGCCAGGCCCGCTCCAGCTGTATTGTATTCTGACCTGCTGCCGTGCTTGCCCATCTCCCAGCGGCCATCGGGTTCCTGGTTGTCGCTGAACCAGTCCAGCGCCATGCGGATCGCCCCCTCGGTCGCCTCCGAGCCGCCGAGCTGCTTGATCACCTCCAGCGAGGGCCGCCCACGCAGCCTCTTGACGTACTTGCTCAGAGTTTTTTCATCGAGACTGTTTTTCGGCGTCTCCAGCTTGACATCGGCGACCAGGCTGTCGAGCGGATCGGTGCCGGGCAGATTCAGCGCCAGGGCGGCCTTTTCAGCCTCGCCTTCGAGCTCTTTCGCAGCGCTGTCGGCCTCGAGGCCATCGGTGGGATTGACCGTGCTGCCGCCGGTGTCGGTAGTTGGAGCGGTCTTGCCGGCTGCGGCGACAGCCCTGGCGCCGGACTCAACATCGAGCTGCCTGTTGCCGGCCTTGCCGGTCTTCGCCTTGCCGCTCTTGACCTGCTGGATGGCGCCCTCGTTGCCCTTGAAGTCGCCCTTGGTCGTATCGACCGCGGCCACCTCGAGCTCCAGGCCGGTGGTGAGCGCATCGAGCGGATCGGTGCCGGGCAGGTTCTGGGCGAGCGGCGTCTCGGTGCCCTCCGTCTTCTTCGGAGTGTCGTTAGCCTCGAGGCCGTCGACCGGGTCGACGTTCTCGGTCTTGGCCTCAGGCCGGGCGCTCCTGGCGACGGAGCCCTGGTCAGACTGCACCTCAACCTTCAGGCTCTTGGCGGGATCGAGCTTCTCCTGGTCGGTCTTGACCTGCTGGATGGCCTCCTCGTTGAGCTTGAAGTCATCCCGGGTCAGGTCGACAGCCTCGACTTTCCTGGCATTGGTGGAGGTCGCGACCTCGAGCTCTTCGACCAGTAGCTCGGGCAACTCCGTCTCGCTGAGCTCCTTCAGCTCCGGCGCCTCCTCTTGCGGCAGGATGGGAGCATCGCTCGGCTGCGCCTCGTTGGCCTTCGATGGCTTGAGGTCGCTGACGAGAGACTGGTCGGAGCTCTTGCGAGCGATGGGAACGGGCTTGGGGACGACGACGGTTGGATTGAAGGCCACCTCGCTGAAGTTCTGAACGTTCTTGGCGACGATTAATTGCGTGGAGCGTGTCACCTCGGCCAGCTCCTGTTCGGATTCCATCGCCAGCTCTTCCTGGGCGAGAGCGTCTATGGATAGCGAGACCTCGGGCGCCTGCTGGTCGCCGCCGGCCACGGCCTGGCTGATGACCCAGACGACCATCAGCAGGAGCAGCAGAAGGTGAGCCATGACCGAGGCCGCCAGGCATTTGTGATAGAGGCTGGTTATGTCGCGCCATTTTTCTACCAGGTAGATCAACAGGAGCAGGGTGGCGATCCCAAGCAGGATCCACCAGAAGATATTCGCGATGAGCTCCTTGAATAATTCCCAGCGCGCCAGATCGGTATAGCCAATGACCTCGCGTGTGGTGGAGCGGTAGAGCCTGTAATCCTGTCTTGGAGTTGTGAGCTCATCGGCCTCATCCGGCTTTTTATCGATCTTCTCCGCCTGTGGAGCCAGCTCGCCATCGGAACTGAAGAGGAGGTCAAAACCTTCCATGCGCACCGCGGGATCGGTTGCCTGGCCCTTCTTGATGTAGACGTCGACCTTTTCCGGAGGCAGCACATTTCCGCTGACCACGCGGGAGAAGTAGAGGCTGAAGTCGCCTGGCTTACCCCTGGCGCGGTTGGAAGCCAGGAAGACGTGATCTCCCTGCCCGGTGAGGGCGGTCTCGATGTCATCCGCCGAAGAGTTGAGCTCATCGACAGCGACCGCCTTCGTGAAGACCGGCAGCGGGGCAGTCTCCGGCTCGTTCGCTTTGGCTACACTCGCGGCGGGCTGTTCGGGGGGCAGGCCAGCCTCGAGGGTCAGGTCAAAGTAGATGTCGCTGGAGCCCGCCTTATTGTTGACCCGTGCCGCCAGTATGTTTTCGCCTCGCTTGAGCACCCCCGCGGGAACCTCGACCGTGCGGTTCCAGTATACGGGTTCATGGTCAATGTCTTCCTTGTCGAGCTGCTGGCCGTTGATCCAGACGGTCGCTGAATCGTCGGAGGCGACTCGCAAGCTGAACTTTTTCTTCAGGTCGAGAAGCTCCTGGTCTATAGAGAATTTTCTGCGAATCAGGACAGGCTGGCCCTGCAATTCTACGGTGGTCCCGTTCTTTTCAGCGATAGAGGGCTCCCCATAGCCCAGCGGAGCCTTTGCAGCGGCCCACTTGCTGTCGTCAAAAGCGGCCTTGAGCCAGTCTTCTCCCTGGACACCGCTGGCGGCGGTGAAGCTCCAGCCTTCGCTCGAGGCGGCTATGGCTACCGGGTTGATGCCCGTCGCCGGGGCTTCTTCGGAAACTTTCGGCAGCTCGCGTTGCGCTACGTAGATGTCCCTGTCGGTGACCCGGTTGGTTGAGAAGTAGAGCTTCCTGTCGTCGGTGGAGAGGGCGGGCCCGGTTTCGTTCTTTGCCGAGTTGATGGAATCTCCCAGGCGCTCGATCGTTGTCCAGCTCTTACCATCCTTGCGGGCTACATAGATATCGTAGCCGCCGGCGCCTCCCTCGCGGTTTGAGCTGAAGTAGAGGAGCTGTCCATCCCGCGAGAAGGCGGCGCCCCGTTCGTCGCTGGGGGTGTTCAGGGCAGTCATCGCCTCCGGTCGGCTCCAGGTTCTTCCATCCCAACTGGAGAGGTAGAGGTCTGCGCCGGTTTCTTCGGGGCTTGTTTTCTCAAAGTCACTCGAAAAGCGGGTCAGGACCATCAGAGTGCCATCGGAGGAGAAGGCCGCCTCCAGGCTCCGGGAGGCCTGATTGACCGGATCGACCGCCGCCGGGTTTTCAGAATTCTTGTCCCTCTCTTCGAAGAGGCTCTGTTTCGGGTCTTCCCATAGAACCATGCGCTCCTTTTTTTCCTGCACATCGACCCGCAGGCCTTCTTCGTCGGTGTAGTAGGACCAGACCTCGCTCCGCAGCCGGTCACGAATCACCAGGCCCAGGAGGATGAGGGCTGCCAGTCCCACTGTCGGCAGGATCCAGCGGGTCCAGGATCGTCCGGATGCTGGTGCTTCCGTGGAGAGGGTTTCGATTCCGGAGATGTTTTTTTTGTCGTTACTCATGGCATCAGACCCTATGCGGTCGCCTCCGCCGTGGCGATTTCGGTATCGTTGCCGCCGGTGGAAGGCTTGCGTAGCGCGAACCAGGAGCCCAGCAGCAGTACGAAGAGCGCGCCGCATGAGGCCAGCAGCAAGCCCAGGTTGTTTTTCATCCAGCCACCATCAGGCATCTTCGAGTAGTCATAGCGTCTCACGACACGCTTGCTCATCGCGCCGTAGAGGGCTGCCGGGTTGTCACCCCGGCTGGAGTTGAACATCAGGTGGAAGCCAGCCATGCGCAGCGCGGGGGCTGATTCATCGCTGGGGGAGTTGATCTCCGGACCGAGATTTTTCGGTTCACCGGGAATCAGCAGGTCTTCCAGGACTTCATTGTTGGTGTTCTTTTTGAACCGTGACCGGTAGATGTCTTTGCCTCCCTGCCCGCCGGCCCGGTCGGAAGCAAAATAGATGAAGTCGCCGTGGTCGGTGATCACCGGGTCCAGGTCGTCAGCGCTTTTCGAGCTGAGCATATCGATGCGCCTGGCGTGGCGGAAGAGCGGGGTTGGCGGGATGTCCGCGGGGGAAAGCAAACCGTCTGCCGCTCTCTTTGGTCCGGCGGGGTCTGGTTCAAAGCCAAGACCGTAGAGTGGAGTGTAGCGGTAGTGCGCCTCGAGGCAGAGAGCGACCAGTGAGGTCGTGATAACCGGCCCCATCTGATCACTGTGCTTTCCCTTGACTGCCCAGGAGCCGTCCTCGGTCTGGGCTGTGATGAACTGCTTCTTCATCGCGTCAAGCCAGCGTCTCCAGGCGGGGCCCTGGTGCTGGTAGGAGGCCAGGGTTCCGTAATAGGCGTAGTAGAGGTCGGCGACGTCGAGGCCTTTCTTGTCGATCAGCGCTGAGGCCTCCCAGGCGCGGGCGCTGCTCGAGGAGAGGCCGAGCAGCTGGCTGCAGAAGAAACCGACCGCGTTCATGGCCGGCGTGTGGCCGTTGCCGCCGACCTTCTGTGTGTAGCCGAAGGCTCCTCCGTCTCTACCGCTTGAGACCTCGGTGAGGAACCTGCGGGCGCCTGCGATCGTCTCCTCCTTGACCTGCAGTCCCGACCACCTGGCGCTCGCCAGGGCCATGACCATCCATCCTGAGACCGAGAGGTCACCTTTCTGGCCCGGCTGGTAGCGCCAACCGCCCTCTTCGTGCTGGGCCGTGGTGATGAACTCAACGGCAGCGATCGCGCGCGGCCGAAGCAGCTCGGTATCCTTGGTTACTCCGTATGCCTCGATCATCGCCAGCGAGGCGATGCCGTGGTCGTACATGTTCCCTTTGGGTTTTTTTCCGCGCAGGTCGCCATCGGCTTTGTCCTGTTGATCGATCAGCCATCGGATGCCCTTTTCGACCACCTCGCGGTACTGGCACTCGGAGTTGTGGGTTTCACCTCGCCCGTAGAAAGCCAGCAGCGCGAAGGCGGTGGCCGCCATGTCGTGGTTGGCCGCGCCGCCGTTTTCGCTGAGGTCCCAGCGTCCATCCTCTGCCTGGGTGCTGGCGAGGAAGGCAAGGGCCTTGTCGACCGCGGTCTCTGTATCTTCAGTGCCGCCGAGCTTCGTCATCACCTTGAAGTCGCCGAGGGCTCCTTCGCGAAGCGAGTAGAGCATGCTCAGCTGGCGCTCGACCATCAGGTCGTAGGGCGTCGCCCTGGAGGAAATGTTGGCCTGGTAGAGGTCATGATCGGTCTTGAGGGTCTCAATCCGGGCCCTGGTAAGGTTTGTCGCGGTTTCATCTGTCCGCTCACGGGGCTGGTTCGAGGAAAAGAACAGCCTGGTGTTG
>CAUZHA010000011.1:0-63269 GCA_963579555.1 Planctomycetes bacterium UBA1146 | reverse complement strand
ACTGTCCGGTTTATTTGCGATGGGCGGGGGGGGGCGTCCTGGTCTGCCTTTTCCTTGGCGTATTCAATGGTGTCTGCGCTCTCGAGGTCAAGCCGGCCGCTGGAGCCGGCGAAGTGGTCAAGCTCGGCGGCGTGGAGTGGCTTGGAATCGAAGACGGGATCGAGAGTATCCGCCAACGCTATCAGCCAGCGCTGGTATGGTACGCGGGGAGCTCTTCTTCTGATGGGCTGGGACTGCTGAAGAGGCTGGAGAAGTCGTCTTTTCGCCGCCTGTTTTCCAGATATGTTCTGATCCGGGTTACGTCAGCAGACCTGGGCAAGGGGTATTCACCCAGGCCGAATGGTCCGCGCCCGCGAAAGGCCGTCAAGAAGAAGGCTCCTGCCAGGCCTGCTCTGAAACCTGCTGAAAAACGAGCCACCGTGGGCGAGGAGCTGCGCCTTCCGGCCCGTGAGCCGGCCCTGGTCGTGCTTGATTTTCGTGAACGTCTTGTCGAACGCTATGATAACGAGCTGCCCGGACGGGACACCCTGAGCTCGCGTCTGAAGAAGATTCTGAAGATCAGCGAGTACTACGCGCGCCAGAGCCGGCCCATCGAGAAGCTGCTGCTCGACTCAAAGGAGGCCCAGAAGCTCGGCAATCAACGTACGGCTGTCCTCAAGGTAAGAGTTCTTGAGGACCCCGGTCTTCGCAAGAAGATGGACCCGGTGCTTCAGTCCTGGGTCGCTGCCATGATCAGGGACTATCGGCAGGAGGCGAGGAAGGCCCTCGACAAGGCGATCGTTATAGAGAGGGAAGGGGACAAGCTTAAATCAGACAGCGCCCTGAAATATACCAAGGCGATTGATGCTTTCGAGAAGATCGCCAAGGACTATCCGTTCAAGGATATCGTGGTGGAGGCTAACAGGCACTCGGGCGAGATTCTCAGCAAGATGACTGGCTTTGGCAAGAAGCCCTTTTGAGATCAAGGTTGGAACTCCCTTCATGAATTCCAGGTCGTCAGCTCATGAAGAGAGTCCGCTTCCTTCAACTGAGCTCGGGAACCCTCTCTCGCAGGGGCTCGATTCGAAGACCGCGCGGGAAATCGTGGGGATTATCCATAGCGAAGATCGAAAGGCGTGGGAGGCTCTCGACTCCGAGCTTGAGACCATCGCGGCCGTGGTAGATGCGGTGGCCGGGGCCTTCGAGCGTGGGCGGCGCCTCATCTACCTTGGGGCCGGCAGCAGCGGGCGTCTCGGGGTTCTCGACGCCTCTGAATGTCCACCCACCTTTGGCGTGGATCCGGGCCTCGTCGAGGGCTTCATCGCAGGCGGCGATGGAGCTCTTCGAGAGGCCGTTGAGGGAGCCGAGGATTCTGCCGAGGGAGGAGCCCGCCTGGTCAGCGACGCCCTGGTCGGCGAGGGCGATGTTGTCTGCGGTATCTCTGCCAGCGGCAGGACTCCCTTTGTCGCTGGAGCGCTCGAGGAGGCCCGCGGGCGGGGGGCGGTGACGGTGCTTGTCGCCGCAGATGGAGGTCTTCGTGAGACAGCGGAGCCCTCTCCCTGGGATCACCGGGTCATTCTCGATGCCGGGCCCGAATGCGTAGCCGGTTCGACCAGGATGAAGGCCGGTACGGCGACAAAGATGGCGCTGAACATGATTACCACCGGGGCCATGGTTCGTTGGGGAAAGGTCTACGACAACCTCATGGTCGACCTGGTGGCCAGCAATACCAAGCTGATCGATCGGGCGAGAAGGATCGTCGAGCAACTGGGTGAGGTGGATTCCAGGGAGGCTCTCGAGTTGCTTGAGCTGGCGGAGGGTGGGGTCAAGCTGGCTGTGCTGATGGCGAGGAAGGGGGTAGGGCCGGACCGGGCCAGGGCCCTTCTGGGAATCCATAAGGGACATCTGCGTCCGGCCCTTGAAGAAAACCTCGATTCCGGAAATTCGTAAACCCATTTTGGATAATGGACTTGTGGCATTTCTTTCCGCCGCGTTGGACGCTTTGGTCGGCTCGTGCTATCCTGATGCATTGAAACGTATTTTGCTCCTTAACCGGCTTTCTGGAGAGGATTTCGCGATGCCCGTCTATGAGACACTTACGGCAGAGGCCTTCACCCCGAATTGGAAGGGTGAAATCGCAGTCAGGGTGAATGACATTCTGCGGCGCCGCAAAGGTCAGTTCAGTAACAAGCTGGAGGAGATTTCGCGTTTTATCGAGAGGGGACTCGGAAAGGCCCTTCCTTCCGAGAGCCTGAAGAGCTCGCTCAGGAACCTGGTCAGAGCCTTGAGGAAACGCCAGGGGGAGATTGACGCGGGCGGGGAGCCGGTCCTTGCCGAGCTCGATGTGTTTTTCGAGCAGATTGTCCGTTGCCGGGAGGACAACCAGATTGAGCAGTACTCGACCTACCTCTTCAAGGTCGATATGGACCTGAAGATCTGAGCGCAGCTGTCTTGAGGCGGCTGTCTTGAGGCGTTGGCCTTCCCTGTCGGCGCCGTTCCCGATTTGCGCACGGGAAAAAGACCGGGGCGGAGACAGGGAAGAGAAGACAAGAGAAGGATGCGCGGATCTGCCGGGCGGGTTTCGCATCGCCACCTTGCCGGGGTTGTCGCAGAGCGGTCTGGCGGCGGCCGCTTCGGGAAAAGAGTGAGGTGAACCATACAATGAAGATGCTGAAAAATATCGGGGTTGGCGGACTCGTACTCCTGGCCGGGCTTGGAGGGTATTTCCTGCTCAGCTGGAACGGAATTGGCGAGAAGGTGGCTGAACACGGGCTCAGGATCGGCAAGGTTGAGGAGGAGGGGCAGCGCCACCAGGTGAGGATCGTCGGCAACGAGAAGGACATCGAGATTCTAAAGGGCGAGGTTGCCCAGCTCAGGAAGGAGCTCGTTGAGGTCCAGGGGCAGATGGAAGAGACCCGGGGGAGGCTTGGTAGGGCCGAGGCTGAGCTGAAGAAGGCGCAGGAGAGCTCCGCCAGGAACGCGGGAAATGTGGGCGAGCTCAGCCGTTTGGTTGACAAGATTTCCCGGGAGCAGGCAAACCTGGCCGGGGAGCTCGCGCGAAGAGCTCTGAAGGTCCAGGCGATGGGGGAGATCCTGAAGCAGCAGGAGAGGGTCAACATCGGCTTTGATCGACGCCTGCGGATGCTCGAGGACAAGGCGGGCTTGGAGGTGCCTATCCCCTGAGGCTGAAAAGCCTGCGGGTGTTTACGGTGGCCGCCTCGTCAATTTCCAGGGGGGGGATCCCGAGAAGCTCCGCCAGGAAGTCCCGCGTGAGCGCGGTATAGGCCGGCTCGTTGCGTTTCCCCCGGTACGGATGCGGTGGCAGGTAGGGACTGTCGGTCTCCAGCAGCAACCGGTTGAGCGGAACCACCGCCGCCGCCTGCTGGAGACGCTGAGCATTTTTGTAGGTCACGTTGCCCGCGAAGGAAATGTGGAAGCCGAGGCCCAGGCCTCGCTCCGCCTCCGCAGGACCACCCTCAAAGCAGTGGAAGACGCCCGGTGGAATGCTGTCGCGGGTTTCCAGCAGGTCGAGCAGGGGATCGATCGCTTCACGGCAATGAAAAATAACCGGGAGGCTGAGCTCCACGGCCAGGTCGAGTTGGTCCTGGAGGATCCCGGATTGGGTCTCAGGGGGAACCGTGTCCCAATAATAGTCCAGGCCGATTTCCCCGACGGCGACGACCTCTTCCGGATGGGTATGGATGAGCTTCCGGAGACCGGTAAGCGCGGCTTCCGGGTCTTCAATGGGGGATTGAGGATGGATTCCGGCGCTGGCGAAAAAGTCGGCGTGCTCCCTGGCGAGCTCGATCGCCTGGGCGGTTGTCTCGAGGTCAATCCCGATATTGATGATGGATTTTACGCCAGCCTCCCGGGCCCTCCGGATCACGGCCTCGCGATCTTCGTCGAACTCTTCAAGATAGAGATGAGCATGGGAATCGATCATGTCGCCTGTCTTAGCTGAAACCGTAATCGGCTCAGGGTTCGAGAACCCAGCCTCTACCGTCGCGATATTCGGCCTTCGTAATGGTTTCGCGCAACTTCCTGATAAAGGCCAGCGCGCCTTCCCTGTCCCGGCCCGGGGGGTGGAGGGCGTAGAGGCGGCTGTTCAGAGCGGCGGGAAAGAGAGCGGTGAGCGCGCGCTGAAAGAGAAGCGCGTCGCCATGATATTCGAGCGAAAGAACCAGCAATTCCCCAAGGGGCTTTTCCATGCCCCGGTTGGCTGACCAGGCCAGGTAGAAAACGCGCGGAGCGATGCTGCCGTCGGATTCCAGGGCGGCAAGGTCTCTCTCGTCGAAGCTGCTGACATGGTCCAGGAGAGTGGAGACGAGGGCCTGGTTTCTGCCGGATTTCCCAGCCTTCGTGATCAGCAGCCGCCGAGCTCTTTTCTGCTGGTCGGCTGACAGGGCGTCGGTCCCGAGAAAGCCGGCAAGCGCCTGGAAGTGCTGGTCGATAGGGATTCGAGGCCTGTTCATCTGTTCAAGGAGCTTCCGAGCCGCGTTGGCCCTGATGTATTTCAGCAGCTGGGGAGCCGGGAAGGAGATAGAGAATTCCTGTTCGCCCTTGTTTCGCAGATCGCAGATCGCCCGCACCTTTCCCGTCTTGTCGGGGAATTCTTCAACGGAGAGGTCGACAATCCAGTCGCTTGAAGGCTGGAGCTGGTAGATACGCACTGGGGAGGGGGCCGCCGGATCTTTGCCGGGATTTTCCGCTCTGCGCCCCTGGAGCCCGGCCAGCAGGGCTCCGAGCTCAGCGCGCGCGGCCGCGGGAGCCTGGCTGAGCTGAGCCTGGAGGGAGATGTGGGTCAGGTGACCCTGGTCGAGAAAGAGACATCTGCTGAGGACGAAGGATTCAGCTCGTACAGCCTCGGTTATGGAGCGGCTGCCGATTTTCAGGAAGGTTTCTGTAGCGGCTCCCTGATCGTTGTTCACCAGGGCTTTTCGTTCGCTTGAGGTCCCACAGGACGTCAGCAGCAGCATCAGGGCGACACTAGCCGAAAGCCTTCCACGAGCCGGGAGAAGGCTGGTGGAGAGGCCGGAAAAGGAGGGAGGTCGTTCCTCTCGTTCGACCATTTTCATGGGGATACCTTTTTGCTGCCGTGGGAGGTTTCGCGTGGCGAACCTGTCGAGGCCTCAGATCGTATTGTCTTCCTGGAGGCGTAGTCCTTCAGCCCTGGATCTTCTGAAGTAGTCGATCATCTCCAACTGCGCCGCGGAGGCTTCGTCGAGGATAAAGGTTACATCTGCGTGCATCTGCAGCGCGCTGCCGGGCCAGAAGCTCGAGATGGGACCCTCGACGCTGGCCTTGACGGCCTCCGCCTTCTTCTCTCCGTAGGCCTGCAGGATGATGCATTTGGCGTCCAGGATGGTGCCGATTCCAAGAGTGCTTGCAACCTGGGGCTGTTCGGATGGATCTTCGTAGAATCTCGAATTGTCGCGCAGGGTTTTTTCAGTCAGCGTCTTGATGCGGGTCCGCGAGGCGAGCGAGGAGGTGGGCTCATTGAAGCCGATGTGGCCGTTCGAACCGATCCCCAGCAATTGGATGTCGATTCCTCCAGCCTGGAGGATCTCCTCCTCATGCCGCCTGCATTTTTCGCCCAGCTCCGGCCCCTCGCTTGGCGGGAAGTGAATGTTTTCAGCCGGGATGTTGAGGCCGTTGAAGAGATGCTGCCGCATGAAAGTCCGGTAGCTCTGGGGATGGTCCCCGGAAAGGCTGCAGTATTCGTCGAGATTGAAGGTGCGCACAGAGGAAAAATCGACCCCATCGTCTTTATGAGCTTCGATGAGGCGCTGGTAGACACCGATCGGGGTAGAGCCAGTGGCGAGCCCCAGGACCAACTCGGGCCTCCTCTCGATCGCGCTGAGGATCTTCTCAGTGACGATCCGGGCGCCTTCTTCTGGATCTTTACAGACAACGACTTGCATGACGGGTTCTCACCATCTCCCAGCTTGCTGATGATCGATTGTTTCAAGGCCGGGAGGCCTGCGTATTATGCGAATTGCCGGGGTTGCTGGCAATGGTTAAGGTTGCTCTTGCCGTGGTCTGCGGCGTGGGAAATATCGGGGCCGGGGCGGGCGGCTCAGCGTTTTTTCCAGAAGGTCGGCAGCAGGAGGATGAGGAGGCTGTAGATCTCTAGCCTTCCCAGGAGCATGCAGAATGCCAGGGCGATCTTTCCGATGGGGTGGATGAAGGCGTAGTTCTTGGCGGGGCCTACGTTTGCCATTCCCGGGCCGATAGAATTGAGTGCGCTGAGGGAGGCGGATGCCGCTGTGTCGAGATCCATGCTCCATTTCTGCCCTTCCGGCACCGGGTTGATGGGATCAGAGGGCGCATCGTGGGGCAGTGCACACATGGTGACTGTACAGAGAACGAGGGCCACGATATAAAGCGAGATAAAGCCCATCACTCCCCAGATGATCGAGTCATCGATGGTTTTCTTGTCGATGGAGATGGGCTTGACCAGGTTAGGTATCAGCAGTCGGCTGCATTCCCTGGCCATGTGCTTGAAGAGCACGAGTATCCTGATGATCTTGAGTCCACCGGCGGTTGATCCGGCGCAGCCGCCAATGGCCATCATGATCAGGAGCAGCGATTTTGAGAAGAGCGGCCACTGGTCGAAATCAGCGGTGCAGAACCCGGTGCCGGTCAGGATCGCCACCACCTGGAAGCCGGCATAGCGCAGGGCCGCTGTGAAGCCGGGTTCCACAGTCTGGTCTTTGATGGTTGTGTGAATGACTTCTGCTTCCCACCACAGGTTGAGGGAGATCAGCAGGGTAGCTGCCGCGAGGATCAGGAAATAAATTCGCAGCTCGATGCTGTTCCACAGGCGCTTGAAATCGAGATTCAGGAAGACCTTGTACTGAAGGGCGAAGTTCAGGCCGCCCAGGATCATGAAGAGGGTGATGATCGCCTCGACCCAGCCATTGTCGTAGCCGCCGATGCTCGCTCCGTTGGGGGAGAATCCACCTGTTGCGGTGGTGCAGAAGGCATTATTGATCGCATCGAAGAAAGACAATCCACCGGGGTACATCAAGAGGACCGTTTCCAGCCCGGTGAGGAGCGCGTAGAGGAACCAGAGCTTCCCGGCGGTCTCCCGGATGCGGGGGGCGAGTTTTTCTCCACCGGAGAGCCCCGAAGCCTCGGCTGAAAAGAGCTGCATACCTCCAAGCGCCAGCTCGGGCAGGATGGCCACCGAGAGGACGATGATTCCCATGCCGCCGATCCACTGGCTCAATGATCTCCACAGGATAATGCTCCTGGGGGTGTTCTCAAAATCCGTAAGAACGGTGGCGCCGGTGGTGGTGAAGCCGGAGGCCGATTCAAATACCGCGCTTGCAAAATCCGGGGTGGCCTCGGTCAGGATAAAGGGGATGGTTCCCCAGGCGATCATCAGGATCCAGGACAGGCCCACCAGCAGGAAGCCCTCCCTTCTTGAGAGGCCGGGGAGGTCCTCCAGCGCGTGATCCTTGAGGTATTTCTGCCGCAGGTAGAAGCCCAGGGAGCCCATGATGGCCGCGGGCATGAGCCATGCCATCAGCATCTCCTGTCCGAGCTCCTTTTCGTAGATCCACTCTACGAGAAGGGGGACCAGGAAGATGGAGCCGAAGGCTATGTGGAACTTGCTGAAGAATCTCAGCAGGTAGGGTGAGCGCATGATTTATTCTTCGGCGAACGCTCCCTGTTCAGGTGAGGAGCCCTGCTCTCGCCGCGACCATAATATCCCTTACTTGGAATCAGGAGCGAAGAGTTTCTCCACGGCCTTGATATCCGTTGTTTTTACGCTGAGGATCACGTGATCACCAGGATTGATGATCGTATCTCCTCTCGGCAGCTCCGGTTCGCTGCTGTCTCCTCTCAGGATGGCCCCGATCATGGCTCCCGCCGGCATTCGTTTCTTTTCGTTCAGCTCGGACAGGGGCGTCCCGCAGACCTTGTCGTTGCCCTCTGGAGGAATCTTGAAGTCCAGGATCTCGATCTCGTTGTCGCCGAGAACGATGGTGTCTGTCATGTTCGAGGTGAGGTTGACCCTGCGAACCTCCTCGAGAATTCTCTGGGCCAGGGCTCTCTGCGGGCTGATGAGGCTGTCGACGCCGGCCTGGTAGGCGATGGGGGCGAACTTGAAGTCATCCACCCTGCAGATCACCTGGCGGGCTCCGAGGTGCTTGGCGTACATGCTGATGAGGAGAGCGGTCTCTTCCTGCTTGAGCAGGACAGCTACCGCGTCTTTTCCTTCCGCTTCGACCTGTTCCCTGATGATGTCGATCTCGGTTGCATCGTATTGCATGACAGTGGTTCGCTTGAACCGGGCCGCGGCCCACTCGGCGCGTTGTTGGTCGGATTCGATAATGGTCGGAGAGTAGCCGAGCTGCTCGAGATGGCGGGCGGTGTGGTAGCCAATCGTTCCGCAGCCGACGATGAGTATCTGGTGGACCTTCTGCTTGGGGAAACCGAAGAACTCGAGATATTCGTCAACCTTGTCGTTTACCGTCAGCGTGAAGACCTGGTCGTTTTCCAGCAGCTGGGTATTGCCATCCGGGATGATGAACTTGGACTCGCGCTGGATGGCGATCAGGTTGCCGGGCTTGGGGATCTGGTCTTTTAACTCGCTCAGCTTCTTTTCGATCCCGGAGAAGTGATCCTTGACGGAATTCTCGATGAGTACCAGGCGCCGATCATGGAGGAACTGGTGAGAGGAGAGCCCGGGACTCTTCAGCATATTGCCGATCTGCTGGGCGACAGTGTCTTCCGTTCCAAGCACCAGGTCGATCCCCATGTCCTTGGCGGCACCCTCTTTCTCTCCATTGCTTTCGCCTTCGGGCTCTTCCTCGCCGGCTGCTTCGTCCGGATCCTTCTTCTTCTTCTTCTTCTTCCGGTCTTCTTCAGTCAGCTTGAAGTTTTCATCCGAATAGGTGCTGTCGCGCATCCCGGCGATGGTGATCGGGTCGCCGAGTTTTTTCGCCTTCATGCAGCTGAGCATGTTCACCTCGTCGAGGTTGGTGACGGAGATGAAGAAATCGGCCTTTTCGATGCCGGCCTCCTCGAGGGCGCTGGTGCTTGAGCCATTGCCGTTCACGGCGATGACCTCGAGCTTGCTCACCTCTTCGCAGGCAGCTTCGCTGCTGTCGATGACCGTTATGTGGTGGCCTTCTTGAGCCAGGATCCGGGCGAGGTAGGTTCCTACCTCGCCAGCTCCGACGATGATCAGGTTCACTTCTGGAATATTCCTTCGTTTTTCCCGGCCCTGTTAGCCAACTCTGAACGGGCAAGGATACAGGCACCTTTTGTGCCAACCCCAACAAAATACAGGTCGACGAGAGATGTGCAAGAGAGTCTGCAAAGAACCTCTGAAGAATCAAAAAAATGCTTAAACCGGTAGTCGGTGGTTTAAAATAGTTGACTCAAGTCCTTATATTTCAATTAGTTTGGAGAATCTCAGGGCAATGGCGAAATTACTCATCATTCTGGTTTTGTCGACATTATTCATCAGCACGGTGACTTTTGTGCTCGTTATTGACGGCAGCGCAGAGCCCCAAAAAGCTTCCCAGGCGGAAAAGAAACCGGATCCTGCGGCTGTTCTGGGGCCTCAGCTTAAGGGTATTTCTACCGCTGTTGCCAAGCTCAACTCTGACCTGACCAGGCTCAACAGCTCGCTCAAGCTCCAGTTGACCCAGCTCGACAGCAGGGTGAGAGCTCTCGACGCCAGGGTTAAGACGCTCTCCGAGCCGGTGGAGGAAGAGCCGGCAGAGAATACCGAGGATCGAAAATTCGAGGCTTCCGAGGCGCCGGAGCAGGAATAGGCAGGGTGCAGCCCTTCTCCGAGCGCCGAGTGAACACTCGAAACTTGGAGGAGCTTCAATTATTGTAGGGGGGTGGGATGTGCTAACTAATGCAAAAGCGGAGGATGCCGGAAATGAAATTCAGCCTGAAATTCGCCGTGATAGTTCTCAGCCTGACTGTCGTTTATCTGTCGGCTGCAGGTTCCCTCCTGGCCCAGGATGGTACGACGGACGCTTCCAAGCCGGCGCCTGAGCCTGAGTTCAAGTCTGAGAAGTACAAGGAGTTCTACGACAAGGGCAAGAAGGAGTTCGAGGCGGGAGAATACAAGGACGCGTCCAGGTCCTTCAAGAGGGCCCTGAGCGGAGCCAGGACCAAGGAGGACAAGGCCCAGGTGAATAAATGGATCCTGGCCTGCAAGGGTTCTTCTGTCCTGAAGAAAATTGAACAATACAAGAAACGCAATCTCTGGAACGAGGCCTATGACCAGCTTCTCATCGCGCTTCATCGTTATGGAGAGACTCCCATCAGTGGGCCGTTGATGAAGCTCTTCACCGACCTCGAGGGTGCGCTCTTCCTGGAGATCGAGAACTTCAATTTCTCCAATACGAGTATCTATTCCGCGAAGTACGGCAAGAGCTTCGTCAAGGATCCAGCCTATCTCGCCAACGGCACCCAGTGTCTGCGCTGGCAGAACACCAGGGATGGCAAGCCCGGCATGTTGAAGATTACCAATGTTCCGAGGAACTGGAGCCAGTTCAAGTCGATCGAGTTCTGGATCGCACTCCAGGTCTCCGCCATTCCCGAGGCTGTGGTGATGTCGGCCGGTGGCGCCAAGAAAAAAGGCGTGGCCGCGAGGACTGTCGCTCCTCCAGGTCAGGCGGTACGAACCTTTCTTATCAGCAAGGTGCCGATCAAGAAGACAAAAGCCTGGCAATACGTCAGGATTCCCCTCGCCTCCTTTAAATCCCAGGGAGGGGCGACCCTGGAGGCTGTCACAGATTTCAGAATCCAGGTTCCCGGGGGAAAGGCCTTCAACTTCCTTGTTGACGACATTCGCCTGCGAAAGAAAAATCCCCAGCAGGCTGCGGGAAGCCCCAGGAAGCGTTAATCGACAGTGCCCGGCCGAGATACCGATTTACAGCACCTCGGGGAAGACCGGGAGGGGGTTCCCGGGGCGATAGCGCCGCCGGTCTACCGAAGCTCCCTTTTCTCCTTTCCCGACTCGAAAAGCCTCGGGGAGGTGCTGCGCGGAGAAAAAGACGGTTATGTCTATACCCGGGTAGCCAATCCCACCATCGACGTGCTCGAGAAGAAGGTGGCCGCGCTCGAGGAGACCGCCGGGGCCATCTCGTTTTCTTCGGGTATGGCGGCGGTCAGCGCGGTGCTCTTCAGTTTTCTGCGCGCCGGTGATCACCTTGTGCTCTCTGCCAGCGCCTACGGACCGACCCTCTCGATGGCCCGGGACATGATCGAGCCGTTGGGGGTGGAGGTCAGCCTCGTTGGTCCTTCCGAGCTCGTCGCATTGGAGGATCACCTCAGGGAAAATACCCGCCTGGTCTATCTCGAATCGCCGGCGAGTCTCACCTTCGAGCTGACGGACCTGGGAGCCGTGGCCGAGGTCGCAAGAGCCCATTCGATCCCCACGGTGGTGGATAATTCCTGGGCGACCCCGATCTATCAGAAGCCTGCCCGGTTCGGAATCGATCTCATCCTGCACTCGGGGACGAAGTACCTCTCGGGGCATTCCGACCTTTTGCTCGGGATGGTCGCGGGCAGCGGTGAACTCATCGAGAGGGTTCGAAAGACGGCTGTCCTGCTCGGCGGCTGCGTTTCTCCGGACGATGCCTTCCTCGCGGTTCGCGGCCTGAGAACCCTCTCCCTGAGGATGCAGCGCCACCAGGACAATGGGCTCTTTCTCAGCCACAAGCTCATGGACCATCCCCGGGTGCTGGAGGTCCTGCACCCGGCCAACCCCTTCTTTCCCGGGCACGCGATCTATCGCAGCCATTTTTCCGGGACTAGCGGCCTCTTCTCCTTCCTGTTGGATGGAGAGCCGGAGCGCTTTTGCGATGCGCTGGAGCTGTTCCTGCTGGGGGTGTCGTGGGGGGGATTTGAGAGCCTCGCCCTGCCCTCCTCGATCCTGCCGGAGGTGGCCAAGGGCAAGGGCGTTCGGCTCGACCTGCCGCGGAATCTTGTGCGGCTGTCGGTGGGATTAGAGGATCCCGAGGACCTCTGGGAAGATCTCGAGCGGGGATTCGCGGCGACAGGCTAGCCCGCGTCTTCCTGTACCTGTTCGGTGCCCGCGCGCGGGTGGAAGATTCTGGAAAAGAATCCCCGTATCCAGCCCGGTAGATCTTCGATGATGGTTACCGTCGTCGGCAGCAGGATCGAGGTGAGGAAGGTAGAGATGGTGATTCCGCCGATGATGACCAGCGCCATGGAGTAATAGTAGGTGCCTCCGAGGGCCGGGCGCTGGATGATGATCGGGATCAATCCGAGAATGGTGGTCAGCGCGGTCATCAGGATGGGCCTCAGGCGCTCTCGGCAGCCCCGGAGCATGGCCGCCTGGCGTGAGCTGCCCTTTCGCTGGTAGGAGTTGATATGCTCGATGAGCACGATGCCGTTGTTGACGACGATGCCGATCAGCAGCAGCAGGCCGACGGATGCAGGCCGGTCGAAATCCGTTCCGGTCAGGTAGAGGGTCCACCAGGCTCCCGAGAGAGCGAAAGGCAGGGCGATCATCAGCGCGATGGCCCGCTGTACAGACTCGAAGAGGCCGGCCATGACCGCGAAGATAAGGATCAGGGCGAGGATGAGGCTCTCGGCGAATTCCCAGTAACGCTCCTGTTTCTCTTTCGCCTCTTTGTGGAAGTTCCAGGTGTAGCCCGGGGGAAGCTGGATATCCGCCAGGGCCTTCTCGATAGCCTCGGTGTAGTCCTCGGCCGTCTGCCCTTTCTGGTAGTGGCCTCCGACCCAGATACTCGTCAGGCGGTCTTCGCGCTCGATCCGGTAGCGTCCGCGACGTGGGTTGACATCGGCGACGGCGGCGATGGGGACCTTCCTGCTTCCAGAGGAGACAATCGGCAATTGCTGGAGCTGGGAGATGCTCTCGGTTTCTTTTTCATCGAGGGTCAACCGCATCTCGCGTTCGCCGTAGGGAGTCCTGAACCTGGACAGTTGCCTTCCCCTGAAGGTCAGGCCCACGGTTTCGGCCACAGCCGACGATGAGACGCCGTAGTTGGCGGCAGCCTCCCGGTTGAACTCGAGATGGAGCTCGGTATGCTCTCTTTCATGGGTTGACCAGGTATGTTCCAGGCCCTCGATCCCCTCGAATCGATCCCGCATTTTCTCGGCCCAGACCTTGATGACCTCGACATCTTCACCCGTGACCTGGACCCCGACCAGCCGGCGGTGGCCACCCCTGCGGTAGGAGACCTTCGGCTCGGCAAGCTTGAACTCGAGCCCCGGGATTTGGGGTAGCAGCTTCTCGATCCGGTTGCGAACCTTTTCGATGTTGGCCTCGTTGACCATCCCGTCCTTGAGGTAGATACGGGTCATGGTGTGGCGCTCGCTCCAGTAGCTGTAAATATTCTTGGCGAGCAGCTCCTCACGGTGGGGTTCGAGGATATCCTCGACCTTGTTGATCATCTTCTCTCGCGCCTGCATGCTGGCGCTTTCAGAGTAGTCGTAGCGGATCTCGGCGTAGGAGGCTATCCGGGAGTGCCCGAAGTCCATGTCGACAGTCGACCAGGGGTAGTAGGTCGAGACACCCATGGTTGCGAGGATGAGCGGGGTCAGCCACCTGTTGCGGAGGTTGAACTTCAGCAGGCGCACATAGCGCTTCTCCAGCCACAGAACCCACGCCTGTTTTTTACGAACCCGGGCCTTGATGACCCAGGAGGTCGCCAGCGGGATGAGGGTCTGGGAGATAAAGAGCGATGCGAGCAGGGTGATGCAGATCGTGATGCCGATCTCGGAGAGGAAGATGTTGAGCTCGCTGGATTTGTTGAAGATCAGGGGCAGGAAGGTGATGACCGAGGTCAGGGTGGCGGCGATGACCGCGGTGGAGACATCGCTGGCTCCTATACGGGACGAGGTCTTGCCGTCGTAGCCCATCTCCTGGTAGCGGAAGATGCTCTCGATAACGACCACCGCGTTGTCCACGAGCATGCCGATGCCGACGATGAGCCCCAGCAGACTCAAGGTGTTGAGTGATGTGCCCTGGCTCCACATGAAGGCGCAGGTGGCGATGAGCGAGAAGGGGATGCACAGCACCGAGATCAGGGTTGTCGAGAACCTGCGGAGGAAGATGTAGAGCACGATGCTGGCAAGCAGGGCGCCGTAGATGCCGCTCATCAGCAGGTCCTTGAGGGTTCGCCTGATCTCCGCGCCCCGGTCCATCCAGACAAGGAATCCGCCTTCTTTTACGAGCAGGTCCTGGAGCTGGGGGTCCTGCTGCAGCTCGTGAATCCGGCCCCGGACCGCCTCGCAGACCTCGGGAACATTGGCCTTGGGCTCAGCGCTGATGGAGATTCCGATCGCGGCTTTTCCGTTGAGGTGGCGCGCCTCGCGATGCTCGCGTTCCTGGAAGGTGACCTCGGCGATGTCCCTCAGGCGCAGGCCATCGCCCCTGAGGGCAAGTTCCCGGATGTCTTCCACATCGGAATAGGCGCCGGTCATGCGCAGCTGGTAAACCTGGTCTGAATCAGTGAGCTTTCCAAGCGACTGGTCGAAGTTGTTCGCATCGATGAGCCTGCGGACGTCACGGATGCTGATGTTGTGGGCCTCGAGGTCCGCAAGCCGGAGGTTGACCCGCACCTCGCGCGGAGAGACGCCCTCGAGCTTCACCTGGGCGACGCCGGGAACTCTCTGCAGCGGGCGTACGATTCGGCGCTCGACAATATCGTAGGCGTTTTTCGGGTTGTGCTTGAAGCTGAGCCGGCCCTCCAGGATGGGGTCTTCGGCATCCTTGTCGTCCCAGTCATCCATGACGGAGATCTCCTCGATGTCTTCGGGGAGATCTCTGCGGATTCGGTCGAGTTTTTCCCAGATTTCCACCTTGGCGAGATGGATGTTGGATCCCCATTCGAATTCGAGGCGAATGATTGAGCCCCAGTCCTCTGAGCGTGACCAGATCGTCTTGATTCCATCGAGGGACCCCATCGCGTCCTCGATCGGGCGCGTGATCATGTACTCAACCTGCTCGGGAGCCGAGCCCGGATAGCGGACCCTCACCATGACCTCGGGTTCCTCGAAATCCGGCATGAAAGCCAGCGGCAGCCGTGTCAGCGAGATGCAGCCGAGAACGACGATGCTCACGAGGATCATCAGCATGGTGACATGGCGGCGGATGGCGAGCTCGGGAAGGGTCACGGCGATTCGTCTTCCTCTACCTCTGCCGCATCGGGTTCGATGCGGGAGGGGACGAGCATATAGGCCGCCGGGATGACCATCAGGGTGATGAGGGTGCTGAAGAGGAGGCCCGAGATAACGGTGATGGCCAGCGGCGTGCGCAGCTCAGCGCCTTCGCCCCAGCTCAAGGCCATCGGCAGCAGTCCGAGGATTGTGGTGAGGGTGGTCATGAGGATGGGACGCAGCCGCAGGTGCCCGGCTGCGAGCACCGCGTTGAATTTAGATGTACCTGTCCTCCTCAACCGGTTGATCGCGTCGATGAGAACGATGGAGTTGTTGACCACGATTCCCGCGAGCATGACCGATCCGATCAGGACGATGACGGTGATGGTGGTTCCCGTGAGATACAACCCGGCGACCACTCCGATCAGGGAGAGGGGGATGGTGAAGAGAATGATAAACGGGTGGAGGAAGGACTCGAAGGTCGATGCCATGACGAGGTAGACGAGGAAGATCGCCAGGCAGAGGGCGAACATCATGCTGTTGAAGGAGATCTCCATCTCCCGGTTCTGGCCACCCAGCTCGATTGCGAGCTGCTCTTCTGCGGGGCGCCTGGCGATGATTTTTTTGACCTCGCCGATTGCGCTTCCGAGGCCGTATCCCTTCTTCAGGTTGGCAGTGATGACCGCGGCGCGCTGCTGCTTCAGGCGATGGATCTCTGCAGGTCCGCGGGACTCACGGATTTCCGCCACCGTCTGCAGGCGGAGCCTGGAGCCGCTGGGGCTCGGAATGATCAGGTTGCGGATATCTGAGATCTTCGACCGATCCTTCTCAGGGTTGCGGATCCGGATGTCGATCTGGCGCTCCCGCTCACGAAAGCGAGTGGGGATCGTTCCCAGTACACGGTTTCGCAGGGTGGAGGTGAGTGACCGGATATCGAGCCCGAACGATGCGATCCGTTCGCGGTCAAAAACGACGCGCAGCTCGGGGCTTCCGGCCTCCAGGGACGATTTCACATCGACGAGGCCCTCTACCCCATCCAGCTGACGGATCATTTCCAGGGCGCGGTTCTCGAGCGCTTCGATCTGGTCACCAAACATGATGATCTCGATGGGAGTCTTGAGGCTGAAGTACGAGGGGCGCTTGAATTTCACGTCAAGGTCTTCGATGTTCGTATAGCTCTCCCTGAGCTTTTCGATGGCGGCCTTTTCTCCCCGGTCGTCTCCCCTGTCTTTCATCACGAAGTTGATCTGTCCGAGGTTCTCACCCATGGTATTCAGCGACATCCCGCCGCTTACCAGGCGACTGCCGCTGGTGGAGTAGGAGCGCTCGATACCCAGCCCGGACGCCTTCGCCTCTTTTTCCATCCGCAGGATGATATCGTCAGTTGCCTTGAGGGCGCTGCCTTCGGGCAGGCTGGCCTCAAAATAGAATTCTCCTTCGCTCATCTGGGGGATCAGCTCGGTGCCGATTCCCCTGAGGAGAACAAGTGACAGGGCGAACAGGGCAAAGGCGGTTGCCAGGCAGGCGACCGGGGCGCCCAGCATCTTTCTCGCGATGAGGTCGTAGACCCGCGAGATGACTCCCAGGGTAAACACCTTGTCCACACAGGTTTTTTCCCGTTTCGCCGCAGCTTTCTTTTCGCTCCTGCTTCCCAGGGCGCTGAGCATGGGAATGAGGGTGATGGCCACCAGCAGCGATGCGCAGAGGCTGATCGTTACCGTGAGAGCCTGGTCTTTGAACATCTGCCCCGCAACACCCTCGACAAAGACGATCGGCAGGAATACGGCCACCGTTGTCAGGGTTGAGGCTATCACCGCCGGGCCGATCTCGGTGGTCCCCTCGATGGAGGCTTCCCGGAGGAGGGCTCCCTGCTGGCGTTTGCGAAAGATCGATTCGAGCACGACGATGGATGAGTCCAGCAGCATACCGAGGCCCAGTGTCAGGCCTCCCAGGGACATCAGGTTGAGCGAGACATCCATCTTGTACATGAACATGAAGGTCGCTATTACCGAGATGGGGATCGAGGTGGCGACGATCAGGGTGCTTCGAATGTCCCGCAGGAAGAAGAAGAGGATGATGATCGCCAGGGCGCCGCCGATCAGCGCCGCCTTGCGGACCTCGCCAACGGCCTGGGAGATGAAGATCGACTGGTCGAAGAGGATGGTAAGCGTATTGTCCTCGGCTTTGAGCTTCTCCTGCCACTGTGCGATGACATTCTTGACGTCCTCGGCGGTGGCGACGATATTCGCATCTCCCTCCTTGTAGATGGAGATCTCGATGGATTCCCGGCCATCTATCCGGGTGATGATCTCGCGCTCTTTTGCTCCCCGTGTCACCTTCGCAACGTCGGAGAGGCGGATGACTGCGCCTCCCCTCTGGGCTACGACCAGGTTGCGGATCTCATCGAGATTTTCGAATTCGTTGATCGTACGCACGAGGTAGTGTCTCTCGTTGCTGCGCAGAGATCCCCCGGGGAGGTTGAGGTTGGAAACCCCGACGATTGCCTGAACGGTTTCGAGCGTAATCCCCCTGGCGGCCAGTCCTTCCTGGTCCACCTCGATCTGGATTTCCTCTTCGAGGCCGCCCGCCACCTGCGCCGCGGCGACCCCGGGACGGGTTTCAAGAGCCTGCTTGATCCTCCGCTCGGCCAGGTAGCGCAGGGCGCCGAGGTCGCCCGGCCCTGAGAGCGCCAGGCGCAGGATCGGGTCAAGGCTTGGATCGAAGCGCAGAACGATCGGGGTTTCAGCCTCTCGCGGCAGGTGCAGGCGTTGTATCTTTTCCCTGACCTCCATCGACATGTCATCCATGTTCGAACCCCATTCGAACTCGAGGAGGACCTCCGAGCTGCCGGAACGGGAGACGGAATGGACACTCTGCAGGCCGCTGAGGACACCGACGGCCTCCTCGATCCTGCGCGATACCAGGTTCTCAACTTCCTGGGGTGCAGTGTCAGGGAAGTCGGTCTGTACCGTGATGGATGGGTAGGAGATGTCGGGGAAGAGCTCGACGGAAAGCCGCGAATAGCCCACGAAACCGAAAGCGACGACAGCCAGGACTGCCATGACCACGGTCACCCTTCGCCTGACGGCTCCGGCGACAATCGCTCTCATTTCCTCTTATACCCCTTCGGGCCAGGTTTTTTCTTTTTCTGGCTCGCCGGGGCGCCCTGGGACACTTCCGGGGTCTTGGAACCATCATCTATGATCTTCAGGATGGTGCCGTTTTCAAGCCGTCGCTGGCCTTTTACGACGACTCGTTCGCCAACCTTGATTCCACTGGAGATCTCAGCGTGGTCATCATCTGTATAGCCGATCTCTACGGGGCGCCTCTCGGCGGTGTCGTCTGCGGCCGAGATGAAGACGACCTGTTCATCGTGGTCGGTGATTACCGCGAAGCGGGGGACTAGGACTACGTCCGGGTGGGTGTCGGTGATGACCTGGACCTCAGAGAAATCTCCCGGGCGGGTATTGGCGGGGTAGTCGGATATCTCCACGGTGATCTTGATCGTGCCGGTGGTGGGATCGATGACCGGGCTGACCAGCTTGATCCAGCCCTTCATGACCTCCTTCGAGCTGTCGAGGACGAGGTTGACGTCCTGGTCGATCTTCAGATTTTTGAACTCCTTGGAGGGTACGTAGACCTTGGCCAGCAGCGAGCTGAAATCCGACAGGTGGAAAACGGGCGTGTCGATGCCGACCTTCTGCCCGGGATCTACCATGCGCAGGACAATCCGGCCGGCAAAGGGGGCCCGCACAGTCGTATAGGAGAGGCTGAGCTTCGCGAGCTCCATCTCTGCGACCGCGGTATTGTAGTCAGTTTCGGCCGTCTCTCTCTCCTGGGCGGAGACGAGGTCATCGGTCAAGGCCTTCAGCCGATCCCTTTTCGATTTGAGATTCTGGGTCTTGGCGCTGGCCAGGGTGACCCGGTGTTTGTATTCGTCATTCTCTATTTCAAGAAGGACCGCTCCAGCCTCGACCTCGTCGCCCTCTTCGACGGCGATCGTCTTTACCAGCCCGCTCACCCTGGACACGATGTCGGCATCCTTGTCGACCTCGAGGGTGGCGTTGGTCTTGTAGTAGCTCGAGATGTCGCCCTGGGTGGCCGGCATGGTGGAGACCGGGATGGGGCGTTTTTCCTCGCTCAAGCTCCTGGAGGCGGCCTTCACTGCCCTGATGGCGTCCGCCAGCTTGACAGCGTCTTCGCGGGAGGAGGCCGCGATATGCCTGGCCACCCGTTCGGCCGACTGTTGTTCAAGTTCAGGAAGCTTTGCGAGCTCGTCAGCCAATTGATCCAGGGCGGCAGTCGCGTCAGCCGCCAGGCTGTGGGCCGCCTCTGTTGCAGAGCTGTCGCAGCCGCTGAGGAGCGCCAGTATGACCAACAGCAGGGACGTCGAAGGTAAGCCGGTAATTTTATTGGTGTCGGTCATGTTTGAAATGGATCAGGGGGGATAACAGGAGTTGTGAATTCAAGTTGCGGGCTGAAGGAGCGGCTATCATCTTATCCGCAGAGGCAGTGTTCCAGCATCATTAAGCCGAATGATTGTAGGATCTTGTCAGCCTGCCCGGGGGAGGGCCGATGCTTCCGCGACGATAAAGATCTTTCCTGTTTCGGCCCATCCTTGATGATTACAATGCACATGTTCTATGTCCGTTGCTCAGCGGGAAATTGGACATCGGTCTCGATCTTACTTCAGCTACAGCCCCGCATTATCTTTCCCCGGCTGTCCGAGGTAAAGATTTGACTGCTACAGGATCAGCAGATTTCCGAAAAGTGCAGTTTTCTCGGAAGTTGAGGCTCTCCAGGAGTAAAAAAAAGCGGCGCGCCCCGCTTTTGCGAGGCGCGCCGTTTGATCCTGGAATCCGCCAGACTCAGGCGTTGATAAAGTTGAGCGGGTCGAAGTAGCCGTTTCGGTCTCTGCGGACCAGGTTGCCGTAGTTCGGAATGATCGAGCTCATCTGTTCGTCCGGGTCACCAAGGTGCCGGCTGAGGATCTCGTTGTAGACGTTCCTGTAGTCGGTCTTGTGGGCGACATAGCGCGAGTTGGACGTGCTGAAGAGATCACCGTTGGCCCAGGAGGCCCGGCTGCAATTGTAGACGCCTCCATTGACCGCTCCACCCATGGCGAAGCAGAGAGAGGCCTCTCCGTGGTCGGTGCCGCGGTTGCCGTTCTCCTGGCTGGTGCGGCCGAACTCTGACATCGTGACCACCAGGACATCGTCCCAGATGTCCGCGAGGTCGTGGTAGAGGCCGGTGAGGGCGAGGCCTAGATCCCGCATGAGAACCGGGAAGCGGGTATCCTCGCCGCCATGGGTGTCATAGCCTCCCTGGTTGCAGCCGACGATCTGGATGTCATCAACCTGTTTCAGGAGCCTTGCGCTGTCGCGGATGTTATTCCTGAAGCCGTTGTTGCCGATTGCATCGAAGTAGGGCCTGGCATCGGCCGCCGGGAAATAGGGCCTGTTGAGCACATTGTCCTGGAAGAACTGGAGGTTGTTCAACAGCGCAACCCCGGTGTCGTAGGTCTTCTTATTGTATTTGATGCCCTGGTTGTAGCCAGCCTGGCCGTAGGCGCCCTTGAGTCCCGTACCGAGCGGGTTGTCCGCCGTCGGAAAGGTGCCGAGCTGGACATTGTCGGCCAGCTGGAGGCTGTTGATGTCGCCGATGACAGGGATCAGGGTCTCGCCTTTCATCAGGACCATCTGGTTGCCGCTGAGGGTCGCGGCCTGGAGAGGGCGCTCCTCGTCAAGGTAGCTCGTGATGTAGCGGTTGAAGATCCCCTCCTCGAGCCTGACGTTACCCGGGATCCCGTTTTCCAAGAACTGCTGGCTGGAGAAATGTGACCGGTTCTGGTTCTGGTAGCCGATCCGATGGAGGAAGGCCAGGTTGGCTCCCCGGGCATCGATATCTCCGTTGAAGATGTCGTGCACCTTAGGGTCTGTCTCGCCGTCTCCCTGCAGGGCGGGGTTCAGGCTGCAGAAGTTGTTGAGGGCGTGGGCATTGTCCTGGTCGATTCCGATGTTCGGCCGGGCCTGGGAGTAGCTCTTGGCCGAGCCGCGTCCCTGGTCACCGTAGGGTATGACGGCCTGGACGGCGTCCATGGCTCCCCGCAGGAAGATGAAGAGCAGTTTTTTCCCCGGCGGCAGATCGCCGGCAAGGGATCTCTGCAGAAAGGGCGCCATGCTGCCCATTCCAAGGGCTCCAAAGGTCAGGGCTCCCGCCTTCAGGAAGTGCCTCCGGTTGACTGATCGAGTGCTGATGTTCATGGTTAAACCTTACCTGGATAAAGGGTTGATTAGATTCTACTCCTTGGCCCCCCTCTGGTCCTATTGTTTTTGAAATGGAGGCAGGCTGAGAAGGTAGCTGACCGCGTAACGCATACGATTCTCCGGATGGTTGCCGTTGCCGTAGCTTTCCTTCGAGAGCGCTTGGTGCGGCAGGAGCAGGTCGCCTCCAAAGAGCAGGAGGTTGAAGTAATGGACCACGGAGTCGTCATTCGTCAACCTCCAACGGTTGATGAGGTCGCGCGGATTCCAGCTTCCCCTCGATTCCCTGGGAGTTGGCGGGTTTGCCACACGATTGACGAATTTAAACCTCTCCAGAAGGCCTACGGTGTGCAACCAGTCAAAGCCCAGCTCGGATTCACCTGTAGGGTCAGAGAACTCGAACTGCTCCATTCCCGCCGTTTCGATGTCGCCGACCATGCCGACGAGATCCTGGATGACGACATCGACATCCAGGGCTCGAAGGGTGCTGACGACGCTCTCGAAGGGGTCCTTGATCTTCGCTCGGTAGAACTTCAGGCTCAGGAATTCCTCGGAAAAGAGGATGGTCCGCAGGACCTGCCTGATTTCCCCTCCGGAGGTCTGCCAGGCGGCAATCGCATCGAGGAGCATGTCAGGCTCCTGGTATTCGAGCGAGGTGACGAGGCCATCTGAGTCGGCATCAAGCGTTGCGAGAATTGCCGGCGGCCTTCCGTTTGGAAGGTCGGGAGTGGGCTCGGACCATTCCTCTGCGTCCAGGCGGCCATTGCCGTCGAGATCGACCGAGTCGAAGATGTCCTGGAGATCTTCGGGCATCCCGTAGGTCTTGCTCAGCGCGGTGATATCGTCCGTCACCAGCAATTGGATCAGCTTGGTAGATATGAACTTGGCGCAGTCGCGGAGGCTGACGGTCACCTCGAGGACATTGTCGAATTCGCTCATGGCGGCGGCCGCGGTCTGGTCGGTGTCATTGGCCGGGAGCTGAACGCTGAGCAGGGGAGAGACGGGGTTGCCGAGTGAATCCACCCCGCCATAGAGGGGGAGGAAGAGGTCCTTTCTCGCCCAGTCGTGTCCATCCGCGCTGGGGGGCGGTTGGCCGCGGCGTGGCCGTCCGGGATTTCCGAAGTGGAAGGCCCAGGTATAGTCTTCATCCGACCAGTAGCGGAGGTCGGGAAAGTTGAAAACATCTCCGCCATTCTCCCGGGTGTTGAGGGGGAAGTTCTGTCCCCCGGGGTTCCCGATGAAGAGCACATCGTCCGCATCGTGGGGAGAGCGAAGCTGCCAGCCTGCATTCCAGCCGGTGAAGACCTTCGCCAGCTCTTCAATGTCGCGCTGGGTATAGACGTGATCGACGCCGAGTGAGAAAAGCTCAAGGTATTCCCTCGCGTAATTTTCGTTCGGGGCCGAGACCACGTTCTCATAGTTGTTCAGGTAGATCACCTGCGCGACGCTCTTGGCCGAGCCCTCGAGCAGATCGGCGAAATTCCCGAAGGCGTTTCGGCGGAAATAGTCGTATTCGCGCTGCTCCATGGCCGCCGAAACGGCGCGCTGGTCCTGGACCCTGGCGTATTTCCACCAGGAGATGTTGCGCTGGTCGATGAACTCCTCCAGCGTGACCTGGCCATCTGCCGTCATCCGGTTGAAGACGCTCCACGGGGCGATGCCCGGATGGGCCTGCTGGACGGTATTCCACTCGGCCTCGTCGATAAATTCCGAGCCGTCGCCGTCCATGGCGGTAAAGAGCTCTTCAGTCGCCCTGTTGGAGGTACCGCCGCGTCCTCCCCGGCTGAAGAAGTTCTGCTGCAGGGTGCCGATCTCGGTGTGGAAGTGGTTGTTCCAGAAGACCGTGAGCTTGTGCAGGAGTTGCCAGCGGCTGTAGGCGGCATCGAGTATGAGCATGGCCTTGAGCCTCTCGATGATCTGGTTACGGAACCGTCCCTCCGGGACCGAGCCGATCTCGAGCCGGCTGATCAGCTCCCGCAGCTCCGGCTCATCCACGGCCTGCGCGTAGTCGCCGGGGAAGCTCAGCTGCTCATCGATGTATTCCAGCAGGTCTCCCCTCGTCTGGATCCTGGTGAGGAGCTCCTCGGTCGCTCCGAAGGTGATCCTGTTGAGCACATGGGTGATGAGGGGGAGGTCGCTGCCGCAGAGGTCGTACGATGCGCAGGGAAGCGAGCTCGCCGAGGTCTCGACTCCGCATTCAAGAGGACCCGGAGATGCCGGGGGCGCTCCGCCCATGAAGAGATATCCGAGGATATACACGCCATCGGTGAGGTCGATCGAGACATCCTTGTTGCTGTCCGCGGCGTTTTCGCATGGCGTTCCAGCTCCGCCCAGGAAGAGATAGTTGAAGATTCCCATCGCATCGGAGACGTCAACGTTCCCGTCGATGTTGAAGTCACCCCTGCGGAACTGGACCTGGCGGAAGTACTGGTCGGTATTTCCCGTTCCATTGCCGACATCCTGAGCGCCGGCGGTCTGCCAGCAGAACGCGGCCAGGAACAGCGTGGCCGCCGCGGCCAGGCCGCCGGAACAAGCGCGCGGTGATCCCCGGGTCCCTTTCCAGCCGCCATGATCAAGCCTCGATCGATCAGTCATATGATCGTCCTTCCTCCCTGGCAATGACCGGCTGTAACTTGCCCCGGCTGCTGGTTCCGGATGGTTCTCCGAGCAGCCCCGGTCAGTGATGAGGGAAAATAAAAGAGTATTGAAGGACGACAGGCCCCGGGATAGTTGTCCTACTCAAGTGAAACCCCGCCACGGGAGAAAGTCTCTCTTTTTTTTGGGAACGTCCGCTGAGGCGTGAATGATCCGCCGATTATTTTTTAGTGTGCTGGCACCTGGTGGGGTTCAAGATAGCAGGTGTGCTCGCGGGAGCCTGTAGGCCTGTTGACTTTCGTCGGACCTGGATCCTTGCCTCCGCTTGCGTAGAAGCCTGGCTGGGGCTTTGCGTTGCCTGTATCAAGGGGGACGCGGCATGAAGGAAAAGATGTTCAAGCTGTCACCGCTGGCTGTTTTACTGGTCGCCTCGGCGGTCTTCACCGGCCGGAGAGACCTCGGAGCGGACGAGCTTTTTTACCGTGGCGATGTCGATCTCAATGGAGATGTAGATCTTTCAGACGCGGTCTATCTCTTCAACTATCTCTTCCTGGGCGGCTCCGCTCCTGGCTGCGATGATGGAGCCGATGCCACCGATGATGGCGCGCTCGATCTTACGGATGGGATCTTCATCCTGAATTTTCTCTTCCTTGGAGGCAACGAGCTGCCGCCGCCTTCTCCTTTTACCACCTGCCCGGGGCCCGATCCTACCGAGGATGCCCTGGGCTGCGATGATGGGCAGGAGGCCGGTGAGCATCCTCCCACGGCTCAGCTGCGCGTGATCTCCGCCTTTGCCCCGGGGGTACGCCAGCGAGGGCGCACGCTGGTGGAGCGGAACGAGGCGGGGGAGTTTGTCGTCGCGGAGGGGACGGCGTTCGCTGTCATGGTCGAGGCGAGGCGAAACGAGCTTACCCGTACCCCCTTCGCTTTTGACGCCGCCGCAGGAGCCGACCCTTCGAGTCTTGCCGTGCGTTGTGAGGCTGACCTGGGTGATCCCGCCGAGGGCGGCATAGCGGCCGGGACGAACCTGGCCTCCTGGTTCGCGACCGAGATCGAGACCTGGAGCGACAGGATCTACCTGCTGGATCATGTAACCATGCGGGTCGGCGGGGCTGCTCCCTGGAGCCCGGCTCCGGGGGTCTATCGTTTTACGGCGGTCGTGACCGACCAGTCCTGCTCCTCCTCGGCTGTAGTGGAGGCCGTTCTTCGGGTAGAGTCATCGCGGGCTCCTGAGATCTTCGCCTGGCTGGAAGATGGCGCCGCTGTTACCGGTGATGTCGCCCAGCACGAGGCCGGCAGCGGGAACGCCAGGGTGACGCCTGGTGAGAGTGCCTGTCTTGTCATCGAGGTGGCCTCCAATCCACGCGGAGGCCCGGCGGTCGATGCGGCTTCGCTCAACGTGCTGGCCGATCCTCCTTTCCCTGCGGGGGCAGACCTGTCCTCTCTGTTTGCTCCCGTGGCCGGGCAGGCGGGCCGCTATTCGATGCGGCTGGTCGGCTCCCGGCTGCCGGCGGTCGGCAACACCGAACTGGAGATCAGCATTGGCACCTCCAGCAATAGCGTATCGCGGACGATAAGCTACATTCTCGAGTCCAGGGTTGATTACGCCGAGGTGATCCAGCCCATCTGGACGCGCAACTGTACGGGCTGCCACGAGGATCCTGGTCCCGACAGGGGACTCGTCCTGGTCGCTCCCGACCCCGAGACCACCCGGCGCAATATCGTTAATGTTTACGCGGCGGGACCCGAGTTTGATTCCATCTCTCCACGCCATATCCGGCCCTACCTGCCGGCGCGGAGCTACCTCTGGCGCAAGCTCAGGGGCACCCAGCTCGGAGGAGGGGCGCTGGGGGAGGGAGAGAGGATGCCGTTCAATGGCGGCTATCTCGGCGCTGCCGATATGCATCTCATCCAGAGCTGGATTCTCCAGGGAGCCAATTGAGCGCCGCCTGGCGCCAGCGAGGCTGAATATTGAAGGTAACAAGCGCCCTGATCGGGAACATACTGACCCGGACGACGGGCTACCTTGAGACTGTCAGTTCACATTCGGCGCAACCCTATCGGGGCTGCAGCCTCGGGCGTTCGCTGTGCGGAGTGGGCTGCTATGTGCGCCACAATCACTATCTCACCAGGGGTGAAGAATGGGGGACCTTTCTGGAGGCGAGGGAGAACGCGGGCGAGTCCTACCTGGAGAACTACAGGGTGGAGAGCCGCTGGGCGCGGAAACACCGGGGAAATTTTTCAATCTTTCTCTCCAGCTCGACGGAACCTTTTCTTCCGCAGGAGTCGATCTGCGGAGTCACCCGCGCCTTGCTGAGCGCGATGGGAGAGGCGCCGCCTGATGTCCTCATCGTCCAGACCCATAGCCACCTCGTGCTGGACCATCTCGGCCAGCTCCAGGCGCTTGGGGAACGATGCGCGCTTCGCGTGCAGGTCTCCATCGAGACCGACCGGGATGAGCTGCCCGGCCTCCCCGCGTCCTTCAGCAGCATCGATGCCAGGTTCGAGGCGGCGCGCCGGTTCCGCGAGGCCGGCATTGAAACGGTGGTCACGGTCTCTCCCCTGCTGCCGATCCGGGATGAGGAGGTCTTTTTCGAACGCATCGCCGAGTGCGCTGATGCCGTGGTGCTTGATCATTTTATCGGAGGAGATGGAAGCCCCTCCGGGAGCCGTACCAGGCGGACATCCGGGCTCGACAGAGCTCTCCTATCGAGACCGGATGGTCGAGCTGGCCCGGCGAAGGCTTCCGGGCCGTGTAGGGGTCGGGATCGATGGGTTTGCCGGACGCTACCTGCCGGACTGATACCCGGCAGGTCTCCCTCTGGTGAAGCGCGGAGGGCTATTCCTTCGGCGCCTCGATCTCAAAGGTGAGCTTGAGGGTTTCGCCCTTCTTGATGGTCACCTTCTTCAGGGGCTTTTTCTCGACGAAGAATGGAGCCAATACCTCGTGCCGGCCCTCCAGGGTGTAGGTTCCGGGGGGTATGTTCATGATCTTGAACTTGCCTCCCGCATCGCTCACGTCAAAGTAGGCGTGGGGAATAATATGCACCTGGGCGTTCATCCAGGGGTGGAAGTCGCATTGGACCAGCGCGAAGCCTTCCTTCCGCGCCCTCTCCTTGAAGCTCTGCCCCGCCCCGATGGCGCGGTTGAAGTTCATCTCGAGCACCGCGCGGGTATTGTGGAGAACGGAATCAGAGTTGACGACCTCGAGGGTGGAGCCCACCGTCATGGCCACGATATGAGGAGAGAACAGGCAGCCCTTGTTGCTGAGCTGGATGGTTTTCGCCTTCGGCTTCTTGCGGCTCTTCTTCATGTCCGCGAGGGTGAGGACCACGTCACGGATCGCGTTGTCCTTTCCAAGGACGAGCCTCTCATCTTTGAAGTGCTTTTCGCAGATGGCCTTGTCCCTGTTGTTGGCGGGGACTCCGGGTACAGCCTCGAGCTTCGGAGCCGCTCCCTTGAGAATGACGATACCCTCGATGTGGCCTCTCTCGGGGTCCGCCTTGGGGTACTTGTCGGCCGCGGCCTTTTTTCCCGTTTCCTCAGCGGGGGCAAGAGCCAGGGCTGTCGACGAAAAGCAGGCGCATTCATCCGCCGCTGTCGAGTGATGGCCTGTCCATCCCGGCTGGAATCTGTGGGAGAGGGCGAAGATCCCCGCTCCCGCGATCAGTATTGCCGCCAGAAAGAAAAACAGATGCTGCTTTTGAGTCAACTTCAACGCTCCTTGTAGATTGAGGGTTTGTTCTTTTACGCTGCGCCCGGAAGGCGTCAGTTGTCCCTGTTTTTTGCCCACCACTGCTCCCAGGCCCTGACGTTCGTTCCGAAGTCCTGGCCGGTTATCTTGTGGAGCGCCCTGACCCGCGCGATCATCTCTACCTGCCGAACCTTAACGTCGAGAGCGACTCCTTCGAGGTTGGTTTTTATCACGGGGTCGGCGACCTCGACGATGGAGAACCCGGTGCCTCCGGAGACCAGCTCGTAATCGGCGATATAGCTGCGCTGGGTGACCTGCATGGTGAAGGCGCGCCCAAAGCCGCTCCAGGTCATGCGCATGGTGGTCAGCAGCTCGGGCACCGCCGCCCGGTTGGGGAACACGGAGATGGCATTGGCCGCCCTGGTCCTGACCTGGGGATTTTCGTTTCGCAGCCCAGGCGTGAAAAACATGGCGGTCTGCTCGCTGTTGATTTTTTTAAGCGAGTTGAGGCTCTGGTCTCGAATGCTTCGGTAATCATCGATCATGGCCGAGCGCGCCAGGCCGGCTACGCTGTTCGAGGAGGTATGTTTGCCCAGCTCCCTGGAGGCCAGCCGGCGGGCCGCGGCCAGGCGGCTTCCGGCAAGGACTCGGGATAGAACCTCGACCTGTGTATGCTCCTGGAGCCGCAGGGTCTTCTCCCTGGCCGTGCTGCCGTTTTCAATCACGGCGACGAGCTTCTGATCCTGTTTCCTCAGATCGGGCAGGGGGAACGCTCCGACGACCACTCTCTTTTTCTTTACCCCAGCGTCTCCCGGTTTTTTTTTCAGCTTCGTCATCGCGACTTCACCCCTGGCCCAGGTCTCTACATCTCTCACCCGTCCGGCCAGCTGCTCGAGCAACTCTTTTTGCAGGATGGAGATCTTTTTTCGCAGGGTGATCTTCTTGCCGCGGAAGGCGAGCCGCTCGCTGGCCGGGCTCTTCTCGAGGTGGAAGAGCTCCTTCCCATCAATGTAGCGGACCTCTCCGTTTTCGAGCGTGAAACGGTATCCTTTTCCATGTTTCTGGAGGTCGATTCCCCTCAGGTGATCTCCGTTTCGCAGGCTGACCCAATCGGCGCGGACGAGGGCTGGAAAACACGCCCCGGCCAGGGCCAGGAGGAGCAATGCGCGGCAGGGGTTACGTCGTTTCTGGGATCTCATAGGGACTACTCCAATGTGCCGGGCCGCCAGCGAAAGCGGCCTCTTTCTAAGCTAACCCGTGCTCTGGAGAAAAGCAGCAGATTTCCCGCAGCCGGGCTTCTCAATACCATTCAGACGCTTCCTCGAGGGTGATTATTCAGCTTGAACGGTCTTGATAATGAGCTGGAGGGGCCCTACTTCAGCCTGGCCATGAATTCGCGGAAAAACGGTCCCATGTCACCCCAGCCCCGAGAGGTGACGAAATTCTTGGAGACGACAACCTCTTCGTCGACATAGGTGGCCTCGGCCATCTCGACCTCGGTGCGGATTCCCTCGTAGCAGGTAATCTCGACGTTTTCGATGCTGCCCGCCGCGTAAAGGAGCATGGGGCCATGGCAGATCGCGCCGATGAGCTTGTCCTGGAGGATAAAGTGACGGACGATGCTGAGCACCTTCGGGTATCTGCGGAGCTCCTCCGGGGCTCGTCCTCCGGGGATGAGAATGGCGGCGTAGTCGTTCGGGTCGACATCGTCGTAGCTGATATCCGCTTCGATTGTGTGGCCGAATTTTTCGGTGTAGCTGTCGAGGCCGGGCTCGAAGTCATGAACGACCAGCTGCAGGCGTTTCTTGACAGGCGCCGCGACGACCGGCTCGATGCCTTCTTCTCTCAGCCGGTGGACGGCGTAGTAAACCTCGAGGTCTTCACCAAACTCGCCTGTAGCGATCAGAACTTTCATTTCATTACTCCAGGATCTTTGTACGGTAGATTCTTTCAAGCGGAATACGATACTGTTTCTGTCCACAGATTCTCAACCGTTTACATGGCCGAAGCGGCCGTTTTTCCACGTAGTCGATCGAGCAGCCATGAGTAAAGAAGACCCGGAGTTACCGATCGCGGAGTGTTTCCATGACTACACGGTCATCGAGTACCTTGCCCTGCTGTATCCTTCCCTGCCGCGCCGGGGCCTGCAGCCGCTCTTCGCCGCTGGAAGGGTTCGCGGTGGGAAGCTTCCGGTGTCGCCGCGCGCGCGCCTGGGTGACCTGGAGCAGCTGTCTCTCGTCGGGGGGCTGGAGGATATTCGGCCAATGGACCTGTCGGCCCCGACCGGTGGCGTACGGATACTGCACGAGGATGACAGGGTCATCGTGCTTGCCAAGGACTCCGGTGTTCCAGTCGTGCCGGACAGGGAGGGCAAGAGAGGGAGCTGCCTGGCCTTCCTGGTGAACCGCGAGGTCGAGGAGCGGGCGAGCAAGGAGCCCGAGAGCTACATCCGGCCGCGCGTGGTCCATCGAATCGACCGGCTGACCAGCGGAGCGGTGATCTTTGCCAGGACGCCTGCGGCCGAGAGGAAGCTCTCGGCCCATTTCGAGGCGAGGGAGGTGCGCAAGGAGTATCTCGCGCTCGTCCTGGGCGACATGGCGGCTGCGCGGAAGACCATCAGTGCCCCGATCGAGCCGGGGCGCAAGGGACGCATGCGCTGCGGTGCGAATGGAAAGAAGGCCGAGACGGTTTTCGAGGTGATCGAGCGTTTTGGCGCCTTCACGTTCCTTCGCGCTCGTCCCATCAGCGGGCGAACCCACCAGATCAGGGTTCACGCTCTTGCTGCCGGACATCCCCTGGCGATCGATCCCGTCTACCGGCCGGCCGCGACCAGGTGGGCTGGATGCCCGCCGGTCATCGAGAGGCTCACGCTCCATGCCCTCTCCATCGAGCTGCCCGCCAGTTGGAGCGGAGAGCGCCGGTTTACCTGTGAGCCGCCGGAAGATTTTCGTGAGGCTGTCGAGGCCCTGAGGTCGGCGGCGGGAGATTCCTCAGTCGAATAGCTTGCCGTGCTCTCGCTCAAAGGCGCTGGAGTAGGAGTAAGTGAGCCGGTCTGTTCGAAGCGGAGCGTCGGTGATGGCCTGGGGAGTCGTGAAGCTGATGATCTCCTCGCCATCGCGTACGACACGAACGCGGACCCGTCCTGGTGAGCTGGGGACCGAATGGACGCGCAGTCCTCGCTCAACCAGGCCCAGGCTTCTGCCGTTGAGAAAACAGGTGGCGGGCCTGGTGAGCAGCGTCACCAGCTCGATCCTGTCCTCCCCGGCGAGATTTTTTTCCAGGCTCTTGATCCTGATGGACACAGGATGCTTCGGCCGGGCGTCGTGACGGTATTTTTTGAAGAAAACGATGGCTTCATCCCGCGCCACCTTCGCATCCTTCGCTTTCCAGAGGCGCTTGAAATGCCTGAGCAGGAGGGATGGGCCAAAGTTGTGGCTTCTCTCCGGGGCGAGGTGATGGCCCTCGGGGAAATCATTCCAGCTTACGTAGTTGATCAGCTTCACGTCGTGACGAATGGCCCTCTTCAGCAGCTGACGCTGGACCCGGGAGAGCCGGGTCACGCGGTAGTGGCGTTCCAGGCCGCCTGTGCCGAGCTTGAGCGCCTCGGTGGTCGGCACGATGGCGTGATCCCCGCGCCCCTTGCGGTAGGTCTTGGAGGTGTAGTAGTCAGGATACACCGATTGCGTATAGATACAGCCGCTCTCCCGGCAGCGCCTTGCCAGGTAGTCCCAGAACTCGAGGTTCTCCTCGCTCGCGGTCCAGCCCCAGACAGCCGGAAAGGTCTTCACGATGCTGTCGATGTAGGCGGGGTCGATGGATGGCCGCCGCACCTGGTAGACGTAGTCGATCGGCACACCGATCGCTTTGGAGAGACGCTGGTAGGCCTCTCCCACCTTCGCTATCTCCTCCGGCTTGTTGGCGAGCCCCTGGATTCCGTCCGCCAGCCCGTCTCCAACCCAGAGATAGAACAGGAGGGAGCCCGAGGCGCCTCTGAGCCAGGCTGGGGAGTCCCTGGTGGCGTCCACCAGGCGCCTGATTGGAGGGCTCCAGAGCGCTATCTTCTGTTTCTCTGTGGTGGGGCGGCTTGTTGAAGGGTGAGCGAGGCAGAGGCTGATTCGAAAGCCCTGGTAGCGACGGTCGCTGAGCTCGATGAACTTGCCGATGATCTCATTGTAGCTCCTGGCCAGTTCGGGGGTGCTGTCCACCAGGGGGTAGTAAAATTGGAACCCATCGACGCCAAGCTGCCGGGCGGCGCGGATCTCAAAGTCGACGGCCTTCTCCAGATCGGCGCTCTCAAGCTCGAGCGAGGCCATCGGAACGGTCTGGTGCAGGCCTCCCAGCGCGGCGGTGCTGCCCCGGGGGTCGGCCAGTTCCGGATCGATCCAGCGGATCAGCTTTCCCTTTGTACGCGGGACCATGTCGGTCATGTAGTGGGCCATGACCAGCTTATCCGCCGAGGCCTCACCTGCGGCGGCGAGGGCCAGGGAAATTGAGACCGCGAAGATCAGCCGTTTCATTTCATGCCTCTTCTCCAACCGTCCGGATGGGACAGGTGCCACACCGGCTACTTGCTGAGGGGCTCCTTGTCGACCGTGGTCTTCCTGCCGCCCTGCAGCGCGTCGATGCGCTTCCTGGCAGCCTCCACCGCGGCGGCATCAGGAAGAACATTGATCCCCAGGCTCGTCTTGTAGGACTGGCCTCCCTTGAGCACCGGTACCCGTCCGCCTTTTCGCTCGATGCTGCGAAGCATCGGGTAGCTGGTTCCCGGTTCGATGCCGGTGACGTAGCCGTCATTGAGCGAGGTGGTGTTCTTCCACAGGGTGAAGTGGGGCAGCTCCCTGGTGGAAAAGGTCAGGGAGACTCCCCGGTCGCCCGCCTTGTTCTGGAGCATCGTCTCGGTCTGGTTGTTTTCATCTCCGTAAAGACTCATGAGGTAGACCTGCTCGGTGTAGCCGGCCTGCGGCGGTCCGTAGACATCCCAGCCCGCGAGACCTCCCTCCGCGGCGCGGGCGTCCCTGGGGAATACCTTCTTGACCGGGGCGATGAACCGGGAGCCTTCATCCAGCAGCGGCTGGCCGAAGTTGCAGTGGTAGAGGTACTGCATCTCCTGGTCCTTGTCGGCGAGGTTGATGATTTCGTCTTCGAAATGGATGGTCGCGGAGCCGGGCTCTGTCCATATTTCGCTGACCAGGCGGAGCTGGGTTCCGAACATCATCGTCTCGTCGATATAGCCGCGGATCCTGATCTTTCTCGATGGCGCGGGCTCGATGATGACCTCGCACCTGCTGGCCGGCAGGTAGCTGATCTTGCCGTGCAGGCCGAGGGTGACCTCGGTCGGGGCGCCGGTGTTGCTGGGGACTATATCGATCCCGGGCGCTCCGAAAGATGCCAGGCCGCAGCGGTTGAGCATCTCGCCGAAGCCCTCGAGCCAGCCGAGTCCGCCGCGGGTGTCCAGGTTGACGAAGCCCGGGTGGACGATCTCCTTCACCGGCGAGTTCCAGCCGAGCCGGAAGCCGTCTTTCGTGTGGGCGTCCCAGATGTTCATGCCGCGGGTCGGAACGATCCTGAAGCGCAGGACGCCGTTGTCCACGTCAACGACATCGACGTTTTCCTGGCGGCCGCCGTGAAGGACGCTCTTGGAGATCTTCCAGCTGTGGGTTGTGTCGAGCCTGACCCGGCTGGAGTCGGTGCTCCAGGTCTCGACGCGGACGTTCTCACTGGAGTCGATGAGGGTTATTTCCAGGGCGTTTTTTGAGTTTATCTTCTTCGCTCCGGATTCAGGCAGCTGGCAGGAGGGCAGGAGCAGGGATGTGAGGAGCAGCGAGTACACGGGAATCAGGTTTTTCATTGTTTATCACCTTGCAGTATTGGAGCCGAGGCTGGCGACGGCCTTGCGGCTGCCGCGTTGTTTCAGGCCGGGGATGAAATCACGGTCAATTAAAACAGATCTATATCGTTTACTTCAGAAGACGGGAGAGTATTTTATAGGCTTGCCGGGCTCATCGGCAAGAAATAGGCCACGCAGCGGGCAGCTTCTGGCTCTGCGGTATCCAGTTTAAATAAGAGAGAGTTATGTCGAGCGATATTCTCAGCGAAGATGCGGTACTCGAGGTTCTTGGAACGGTCCAGGACCCGGATCTGAATCGTGACATTGTCAGCCTTGGTTTCATCAAGGATGTGGTCATTGATGGCGGCAAGGTTTCCTTCAAGGTCGAGCTGACCACACCGGCCTGCCCGGTAAAAGAGCAGCTGAAGATGGAGTGCTTTACCAAGGTCTCGGGAATTCCCGGGGTCGAGGAGGTCGATGTGGAGATGACCGCGCAGACTCGCCAGGCGAATCCGGGCGGCAGTCCGACGCTGCCCGGGGTGAAGAATATTGTCGCGGTGGCCAGCGGCAAGGGCGGGGTCGGAAAGTCGACGATCGCGATCAACCTCGCCCTCTCGCTGAAGGCCTCCGGGGCAGCTGTCGGCCTGATCGATGCGGATGTGTTCGGCCCGAGCATGGCGATGATGTTCGGAGTCGAGGGCCAGCCCGAGATGGGGGAGAACAATAAGATCCTTCCGCTCGAGGGTCACGGGGTGAAGGTGATCTCGATGGCCTTTCTCTCGGATTCCGACCGTCCGGTCATCTGGCGAGGTCCGATGGTGCACCAGCTCATCCGCCAGTTTACCGCTGATGTTGAGTGGGGGGAGCTGGACTATCTCATCGTCGATCTGCCGCCGGGTACCGGTGATGCGCAGCTTTCGATGTCACAGGTGGTGAGCATGTCGGGGGTGGTGATCGTGACGACGCCCCAGGACGTGAGCCTCATCGATGCGCGCAAAGGGCTCAAGATGTTCGAGCAGTTGAAGGTCCCGATCCTGGGGATCATCGAGAACATGAGCTATTTCATCTGTCCCAATTGCGATGAGAGGCACGAGATCTTCCGGCATGGCGGCGGACGCAGGACCGCCGAGGAGCTCGGGGTCGAATACCTCGGAGAGATTCCGCTCGACCCGGCTGTCGTCACAGGTGGAGATGCCGGGCAGCCTATTGTCGTGGAGGCCCCAGAATCCCCCGCGGCGATTGCCTGTAACAAGGTGGCGGGGCGGGTGGCCGCGCGGCTGAGTATCCTCGCCGAGCAGAGCTCCGGCGGGGCGGGGCCGGTCATGCCGGAGCCGATTGACTGGAAGAGCTGAAGCAGAAGTAGATGGGAGGATGATGCTATGAGCGGTAAGCCGGTACCGGTTGAGATCAAGCAGAGCGGCGTTCGCGAGCTGAGGATCGCCTGGAGTGATGGGCAGGTGAACGATTTTGATGTGGTCGAGCTGCGTCGCTCCTGTCGTTGCGCCAATTGCGTCGATGAGCTTACGGGGACGCAGATCCTCCATCCAACCCAGGTTGGTGAGGATGTTCGCCCGCAGACCATTCGGCAGGTGGGAAATTACGCCTTCCAGGTGAACTGGACCGATGGCCATACCAGCGGGATCTTCACCTTCGATTACCTTCGCAAGCTGGCGGAGGTCACGAACGCTCCCAGCGGGCCGGCCTCGGCCGAGGATGGTTCCGCCGGGGAGGAGGAAAGTTCCGGCGGCGGTGGGTGCGGCAGCCACGGTTGCGGTTGCAGCCACTGACCCGTGCATGATTCGACGTTTTCAATTGAATGTATCTGTGGTTCACTGCGTCGAAGATAGCACTTGGGATTATTATTAATGGATTTGCTACAGGGGAATCAGATGAAGAAGTTGTTCAGCGTGGTTTGTGTTCTCGGGACCGTCCTGCCGATCCTCTCCTCCTGCTCGATGCCGGCCGGACGGATCATGAAGACTACGGAGCCCGATTCGGTCGGTTCCAGGGCGGCCGGTGCGGCCACCTTTGACCAGCTTCTTAGCGGAGCGGTCAACAAGCTGCTCCTGAGTCATGGAGCCGCCCGGGAGGCGGCGACCAAGCTCAGCGTGGCCGTGCTCCGGGTGGAGAATGCCAGCGCAGAGGAGCTTGGGGACTGGCAGGAGCAGATTTTCGACAAGATCTCCACGAGCATTAACGAGTCCGGGCGCTACCAGACGATCAGCCTGCGGTATATCGATGCGGGGTTGCGGGAGTCGCGCCTCAAGAGCGGCGATCTCTTCATCCCGGCAAAGCGAAGGGTCTTCCTCGACATCCTCGAGGCGGCGAAGGTTCCCGCGCAGGTGCTGATTTTTCCCAAGCTGACCACGGGTACGACCGAGCTCGGGCCCAAGCGGGCGCAGAGAAATTATCTCCTCACCCTCGAGCTGGTAGATATTTCGACGGGCAGGGATTTCCGCGTTTCCGAAGAGGTTCGCAAGGCCTATCGCTGATGGATAGGGTCTTCAGGGAAAGTCTGGAGGGCTGATGGACCGTTACCTGAACTCGAGCATGGCGCTTGCGGTCGGCCTCTTCCTTGTGTCGTGCGCGGGGGGGCAGAGGACGAATGTCCGCCGGGAATTCGATGAGGGGCGCTACCAGTCCAGCCATGAGAAGTTGACTGGGCTGGCTCGCAAAGATGGCAAGAACGAGCATCTCTACCTGCTCGAACGGGGGGTGGTCTCCCTTGCCCTCGATCGGGCCGGCGATGCCGTGAGGGACCTGCGCCTGGCGAGGGACAGGCTCGATGACCTGGCCGGGACGGATTACGTCGGCTGGCTGAGCTCGATGATGCTCGATGACCGCCAACTGGCCTACCAGGGCGCCGACTACGAGCAGGTGCTGGTGAGGGCGATGCTGGCGCTCGCGGACCTGGCCGATGGCAACAGCGAGGACGCCGGCGCCTACGCCCTGCAGGTGGCGAGCCGTCAGCGCAAAATCATCGAGTCTTTCCGGGCGCGTGATGGAAGCCTGCCAAAGAGCTCCTATCGCCAGGTCGCCTTCGGCTCCTACCTGAAGGCGATCATCGATGAGGAGGCTCTCAAGTTCGACCTGGCGAAGATCCAGTTCCAGAAGGTCAAGGCGATCGAGCCGCGCTTCAGTCCGGCCGCCGCCGACATCAAGCGCGTTGTAGAGGGGCATCATTCCAGTAAGGGCAACGGCGTGGTGCACGTCCTCGCCCTGGTAGGGCGGGGCCCTTTCCGGGTGGAGGCCGAGGAGCCTGTGACCCGCGCTGCCCTCGCTATCGCGCATTACATCTGGGCGAGCTCCCGCAACCGCGCGGCCATACCGAACATCTCCAGGGTCAAGATTCCAGCGGTTGCGGTTTACGAGGATAATCCGACCGAGGTTCACGTCTCTGCCGATGCGAGCCCTGCCGGCTCGACCTCCCTGCTGACCGACATCGAGACGCTGGCTCTCGATGAATTCGAGGCCATTCGTGAGCATATCGTGGCGCGGGCCTTCCTGCGCCGTGCCTTCAAGGTCACGGCGACCCAGCTGGCGATCGAGGCAGCCAACAGGGGCAATGACAGGCGGGGGGAGTACACCGATGGAGACGCCCTGCGCGACCTGGGAATCTCGGCGGCGGGTCTCCTGTGGTCGGCGCTGGAGGGAGCCGACCTGCGTTGCTGGAGCCTCCTGCCGGCGAGTTTCCAGGCCCTGCGGGTCGAGCTTTCTGAAGGTGAGCACCTCATCTCGCTGCAGGCTGGCAAGAAAGGCGTGGCGGCCGGTACCCCGCGCGAGGTGAAGGTCCATGTCCGGGATGGATACAACACCTATGTTGTCGCCATCTTCCCCTCGATGGAGGGAGGCGCCTGCGTCCTGTCTTCTGACGCTGCCGAGCCCCCTTCGCCTCCTGCGGATGCCTCCGGGTCACCCTGATCAGGTCGGCAGGTAAGAAGGTTTTGCCTTTCGCCAGCGGCTGCAATAGGCTTCTTGTTTCTCCCCCAGGAGCCTTCGAGTGTTCCGGGCGGCGGCGGGTGAGAAACAACAGATTGACAATTAGAGCGGAGGGTTCACGTGGCGAACGGTCAACTCGGTGTAGGTATAGTTGGAAGCGGGATGATCAGCGAGTTCCAGGCCAAGGCGATCGGGGACCTCGACAACGCCGTGGTGACCGGGTTCTTCGACCGGGTTCCGGAGTTGGCGGCCAGCCGGGCCGAGCAGTTCGGCAAGAAGTCCTACGCCGCCCTTGAGGAGCTGCTGGGTGATGACGAGGTGGATATCGTCTCGATCTGCACCCCGAGCGGTTCTCACCTCGAGCCATCCCTCGCCGCGGCCGCCGCGGGGAAGCATGTCATGGTCGAAAAGCCGGTCGAGGTGACCATCGAGAGGATCGACCAGATCATCGAGGCCTGCCGGGAGAACGGGGTAACGCTCGGGGCGATCTTTCCGCGGCGTTTCTTCGAGACCAGCCGGCTGCTGAAAGATGCCGTCGATTCAGGCCGTTTTGGAACACTGAGCCTCGGGGACGTCGCCATCAAATGGTTCAGGGACCAGGCCTATTACGACCAGGGAGGATGGCGGGGAACCTGGAAGCTCGATGGCGGCGGCGCCCTGATGAACCAGGGCATTCACGGAATCGACCTGGTCCAGTGGATCATGGGCGGCGTCGAGACGGTCTGCGGGCATGTAGCGACGGTTGCCCATGAGCGCATCGAGGTCGAGGACGTGGCCACAGCTACGGTTCGCTACAGGAACGGGGCGCTCGGAGTTATCGAGGGCACGACCGCGGCCTGGCCCGGCTCAAAGATTCGCATCGAGATCTCCGGCACCGGCGGGAATGTCGTGATGGAGGATGAGACGATCGTCCAGTGGGAATTTTCCGAGGCGCGCGATGAGGACGCGGAGATCATAGAAAAATACGGTCCCCGCGAGGGACTCTCCGGCGGCGGCGCGGCCGATGCCAAGGCCATCGATACCGAGGGACACCGAAGGCAGTTTGAAGACTTCTGCACCGCGATCCAGGCAGGCACGGAGCCTTATTGCGTCGGTCTGGATGGACGGGCCGCGGTCTCGGTCATCACCAGCATCTACCGGAGTGCCAGGGAAGGGCGGGTCGTCGAGGTCGATTGACGGGTCATAGCCGTCGTGCTATCCGGCCGGCGGCGGGGCCGCGCATTCGAGCTCGTCCTCAGTCGGGTCGATGCCGGCCTCCGGATACGGAGCCCGGGGGGCGGGGCCTCCCTGGAAGAGGAAGTTCAGCAGGGCGATCGCATCGGTCAGGTTGACCTGCCCGTTGTCATCGATGTCGGCCGTGTCCTGGCAGGCCAGCTCGCCGCCCCTGAAGAGCCAGAGCAGGACCTGGATCGGATCGGTCATGCCGAAGGTCCCTGATGAGTCGACGTCACCGCGAATGAACTGGACAGGCGGGGGGAGAATCTCGACCGTTGTCGCCTCCGAGCTTCCGACGCCCGGACAGGTGACCGTCACTCCGGCCGTTCCCAGCGGGATCTCTGCGGGTACGGTGACGACGATGCTCTCGGGGAGCCCGGCCAGGTCGATCTCCTCTGCGAGGATTTCGCCAAAGCTGACCGTGAGGCCCGGGTGGAAGTTCGAGCCCTCTATGGTGATGGCTCCACCCTGCGCTACCTGGGCGGGGGAGATGGAGGTGATCGCAGGCGGGGCTCCACCCGGGGCGGTGACGATGACCTGGGCCTGGTCCACGATTCCTCCGGTGGTGTTGAAGCCGAGGAAGGCGACCTCGTTGGCTCCCTCGTTGAGAGGGACGGTGACCGACCAGCCCAGCGGGTTCGAGTTGGAGAACTCGGCTCTCTCGGCGCTGGGCGCGACCTCGCCATTGACGAGAACAAGGATGTCGGTGATATCTATCGGCGCGCGTCCCTCGATGGTCGCCTGGCTGCCGCCGGCGAGGAAGGCTTCGCCATTGTTCGTTTCGATGGAGAGGGCCATGCGGTCCGAGGAGAGGCCTATCAGCCTGGAGCGGATGCTCGATGCGCGTCGATCAATGAAACCGTTTCTCCGGGCCACCTCGAGGCTGGAGATTCCCCGCCGCTGAAGTCGGGAGACAAAGTTCCCAAGGAAGGTGGAGTTGAACTGGTGGTTGATCATCTCCCAGAGGATTCCATAGTACATTCGCTTGATTCTCGGCCGGTTCCACATCCGATGGAGCGCCGGGAACTTGCCCTGGTTGGTGACGAAGGGCGCGTTGATGTTGTTGGATGGAAGCCAGCGGCTGAGCCCGCCGTTGCCGTAGGTCAGCTCCATGTCCCAGGGTAGAAGTACCCAGCGGCCATCGATGGGCGGCCGGTAGATGTAGCAATTCTTGCCCCTGTCGGTGCCCCAGGTGTCCCAGTCGTCGGTATTGATTCGAACGGCCAGGCAGCGCAGGAAGGCATCGACGTTCATGTGGTCCCAGATGATCTCGTCAAAGAGGGCATCGGGGGTCTGGCGGCGATCGAGCACCTGGGCGAGCCTCACCAGGTGGGTGAAGTCGTCTTTTCCCTCGTCCATCCGGTTGTTGTAGTAATAGCGGTAGTTCTCCTTGTACTCAGGCGGATTCCCCGGGTCGCCCTGGGGCGGGTTGACATAGGGAGGGTAGCTCAGGCGTCCATCGTAGCTGGTCGTGCGGCTGCCGCCGTCATTGAATTCGTGACGGTCATCCATCTCGAAGAAGGAGCCGTTGTCGTCGTCCGGATACCAGCGCTGGATCAGCTCCCTGTTGGGGACCTGGACGAATTCGCGGATCTCGTTGATGCCTACGCTCGAGCCGCGGTTGATGTTCCATTGCACCAGCCACTGGTAGGAATAGGGTGTGCGTGTGTTGCCCTGGTTGTGCCGGATGAGGTAGTTGGAGATCCGCTCGCGGCCGTCACGAGCTCCAGCACCCTGGTGGTCCTCGAGCCCGAACTTCTTGATCACTCCGTGCAGGGTCTGGTCCTTCGCCATCGAGACGCGGTAGCTCTCCGACCAGCGCTGCCTGGCCCAGGGGCTGCCCGAGAAACGAACCCGGGAGTGGTAGTAGAGATCCTCGTTGCCGAAGAGAAAGGAACCCTCGACAAGGTCGTTGGAGTGCAACTGCCTGGCGTTGAGGTAGCGCTCGGCATCCTGGTCGATCCAGAAACGGTAGGAGGGGTTGGCTCCTCCCTGGACGTTCTCGTGGCGGTAGACGCAGTAGCTGCGATCGAGGTTCTCGATGTCGAGCGCGCTGAGAATCGATGGGTTGGTGCGTTGGGTACGATCGATCGGGTAGCGGCCAACCCGTCCCCCGCTGTCCCGAGCCAGCACGTAGAAGACCACTGTTCTTCGAAGCGGCTGTCCCGGGATGGTGGCATGGTAGCGCCCCCTGGCATCGGGGCCCTGCATGCTGATCTCATTGTCTCCCTCGCCGGAGGAGTTAGCTCTGTTCAGGCTCCAGTAGAGCTTGACGTCCGTGATGTCGTCGGGGTCCTGCACCCTGCAGGAGACCTGCACCCGGGCATTGTTGCCGGGCAGGTTGGGAGACTGGACCATCTTGTCGATGACCGGGCCTATATTGGGGCCGGCGTTTCCGGCCGCCTGGCGGGCGGTCACGCTGTTGATGGCCCCGGGTGTTCCAAGGTTGCTGGGGATGTCGAGCTCGTGAGACCTGGCGAAGTCGTGGTTGTAGCCCCGGGTCAGCATCGTCTGTGAGCCTGCGATCCACCTGGCCTTGAAGGAGATGAAGTAGTCGCTTCGGGCGCGCAGGTTCCTGGCCAGAGTGTGCTCGAGACGGTTCGCCTTGTTGTCACCCTTGCCCCTGGCGACGATCTTCAGCGAGGCGTTGCCCTCGATCACCTCGGCCGGGTCGGTCGTGCGGCCGGAATTGATGTGGGTCCCCTGGATCTTCCATTCGCCGGGCCTGGAAGAGTTCGAGCTGATCTCCGCTTCGATGTCTCCGTTGCCTACGTAATTTTCGGAGTCGGCGGGGACGTATTCTCCCGATTGAAGGACAGGGGCGATGTAGAAATCGCTGGAGTTGACGCTCGAGTTGTGGGCCTGGATGGCGATGACGTTGGTGCCGGCGATCAGCAGGTCCATGAAATCCAGCATGTTGATGTCGGTCTGCCCCGAGCTCGTTCTCTCTCGCGAGCTTCGGGCCCTGGAGTCGAAGGTGTCCTGGATGTCTTCGCCGCTGGTGCGCATGTTCTCGATGTGGATCCTGGTTCCATTGAGGTAGACGATGAAGCCATCATCGTAGGCCGCGTAGAACCGCAAGGTCCCGATATTCGCCGGGTCGGGGATGGTGAATTCGGTTCTCATATAGACCGAGATGTGATTCCCGCGCATCTCGGCCATCGTCGTTCCGCCGTCTTCGGTTTCGTCCTCTCCGTAGCCCACCGGGGTGGTGGCGGCGGTCCAGGCGGAATCATCGAAGTCCGGCTGGTACCAGTCGGCGGGCGGTTCCTCGGTCCCGGGGGTGATCTTCCACTGCGCGCCGAGGGCGAGGAAGGTCTGCTCCGGCTGGAAGGTGATGACTCGCTCGACCATCCGGATGTCGTCGACGATGGTGATTCCACGGGCGTTCATGAGGAAGTGCAGCTCCGGCTCGCCGCTGTTATAGCGACCCTGGTAGCTGTACTCCCGAACCTGAGACTTGCCTGACTCGTCGCTTGAATCCCAGGAGGCCCCGCTGTTGTTGTCCTGGAACGGATCGATGAGCTCCATGGAGGAGCCTCCTCCATCTGCCCAATAGGGCCACTGGCCGCCATCATGGTATCGAACGGTATCGGCGATATTTCCCTCCGGGTCGCGCAGGTTGACCCTCTCGCCATCGTTGCGCAGGCCGCCAAAGCCGTCGGTGCCGCCTAGGACCTTTTCCGGCGGGAGGCCGTAGGCCTCGCGGATGTAGGCCGGGTCGCGGGCGACGACGAGATAGCTTCCCGGGGCCATGACGGTCCCCGGTTCAAAGTCATAGTTGATTCCCTTGGTTAGCTTCCACCCGCTGATGTCAATACTGCGGTCGGCGCTGCGGTTGTAGAGCTCGAGGTATTCCGCGAACCGCTCATCTCCGCTCGCCGGTCCGTTGATGGGGTGGTACATGATCTCGTTGATGACGATATCCCTCTCCACCTCGACCCTGTTCGTCTCGCCCCGGGTGGGAACCGCCCGGTCGCTGATGTCCTCATCTCCATCGGGAATTCGAGCTTCACTTTTTTCTTCGGCTTCGGGTTCAAAGATGTAGGCATCGATCACCCTGTTGCCGTTGGGCTCGACCAGGGAGATGAATCGTCGTCCCGGAGAGCCCTCCACCCCCTCTTCGTCGGCCGCCGGGGCGAGGTCGAGTCCTCCGAGGTCCGTCTCTGAGAGGGCGAGGTGTCCCCCGGCGTTGATCGAGGTGTCGGCTGGGAGCTGGAAACGAGAGTCTTCAGCTCCGATCGCCCTGCTGTTGGTGATCCAGAAGCCCGAGAGGTCCACGGCCTGGTCGCTGCGGTTGAAGAGCTCGATCCAGCGAGTGCCTGCGGTCCAGAGGAGAGCCTCGTTGATCACGATCGTGAGTGAGCCCGTCGATGGGTCATTCGCCGCGCCGGGTGTTCCGCCCGGGGCGGCGCTGATGCTCCAGCTGTCGGGGTCATTGGGGTCGCTGTAGATGTCTATGAGGGAGAGGGTGTGCCCGGTTCCATCCGCAGCGGAGGGCCACTTGCCGCGGTCGTTGAAGCCTACGGTCGCTACCACCACCCCGTTTTCTTCGGCTAGCTGGATCGTTTCGCCGTCGTTGGCCAGGGCGCAGCCGTCTCGCTCGTCTCCTTCGAGGTCGCAGCCAAGCCCCCAATTTCCGATCAGGTTATCGATGTCGTAGGTCGCGGCTATCCTTTGCTCGTTGGCGCAGATCACGATATATTCTCCCCCGCTCAGGAATGACTGGGAGGGGAAGGTGAAGCTGATACCCTTGGAAAAATACCAGCCGGACACATCGACCGGCGCCGGGCTGGCGTTCTGGAGTTCGATGAATTCCAGCTCCTGGCCTCCGCCGGACGGGTGGTACATGATCTCGGTGATCACGATCAGCCCGCTATTGCTGGCACTGGCTGAAGATTGGATCGAGAAAAGGCCGACGGTGCAGGCGAAGAGCGCTATCAACAGCCTGGCCAGGGGGACACGAATCAGCATCGTTATTTATCCTCTGCGACTCCGGGTGATCTGCAGGTCGCGGCTGTATTTACAGCTGGTTCAACCACCTGGGGATGTCCGAAAGACTCAAAACTAAGTTTCTATTTAATAAGTTGTTACAGGAATCGAGACATCATCGATGAGGGCAACCCCAGGCCTGCTCGGCCGGTGGTTGATTTCTTCCTATAGTTTCCAGAATTCCCTGGAAAAGACCCTGGGCCAATTTCCTGTCAGCTTTCCGTTGACCCGCTCCAAACCATTGTGAACAACAATTTTATGGTTTCAGCATGGGCAAGTCAACGGCCCACATTCCCGTAATATTGAGGAAGTAAACGGAACAGCTCGCCCTGGGCGGAAGAAGCTCGAGGATAGGGAAAAAGGGTCGTTTATGCCCGATTATTTATCTTCCATAGTCCTATAACCTTTTGTGGGGGAAAAGATTAGGTCGCCGGGGCCTTGAAAGAATCGGGTCGCGAAAAGTTTATTTTTGAATGAGTTCAGGCTACAATATGTAGTTCTGTTGAGGGTGCTCTTTGTGGTGTGGCACAGCAGGGTGGTCTCTGGAAGAAAAGAGTCAAGTGGCTATCTTTGTCGGGGGCTTGTTTTCACATGTCTGAAAAACCCGGTCCATCCGCGGAAGGTCAAGAGGCTGGAGAGCCTGTCGATTCGGAAGCGATGCAGGAACCATCAGGGGCCAAAAGCCGCGAAATCGATGGAGCCTCGCCTGATGGGGGCGCCTCTTCGTCCTCCAGTGGACCAGCCAGCGAGACCGTCGAGGTAGATCCGCCGGTCCAGGGCGGAGGCTTGCCGGACTCTGATATTGATCTCAACGCCGATACGGTGACCCAGCGCGGCGCGGGAACCTACGATACTCATTCCACGGACCTGACAGAGGATGCTGTTGCCGGATGGCAGGAGGGTGACCTGGTTGCGGACCAGTACCGCATTCAGCGCCTGATCGGCCAGGGCGGAATGGGCAAGGTCTACCTTGCCCAGGACGAGGCGCTTGATCGCCCGGTAGCTCTCAAGCGGGTCCCCCAGGAGATTGTCTTCGATGAAGATGCGCGAGATGATCTCAGGCTCGAGGCCAACCGTCTTCTTGATCTCGCCCATGACAATATCGTCAGGATCCACACCTACAACGACCGCAAGAACAAGTCGGATGGTCCACCGACCTGGCCCTTCTTTGCCATGGAGTATCTCGAGGGGCAGACCCTCAAGCAGTTCCTGCGCAAGCGCAAGCGGGAGGGGCGGAGGTTTGATGCCGAGGAGCTTCTTGTCGTCGCTCGCCAGGTGGCAGATGGACTGGCCCATGCCCACGCGCGGAATGTGGTTCACCGCGACCTGAAGCCCGCGAACCTCATGCTCGCGAAGCCGGTGGAGGGAGATCTCCAGCCATCCGACACGATCAAGATTACCGATTTCGGTATCTCCCGCGTCGTAGCTGACAGCACCCTGCGCCAGACGGGCAAGCGAAGCGGAACGATTCCCTATATGAGTCCGGAGCAGTTCCGCGGTGAGTTGTCGACCCCCAGCAGTGACATCTACTCGCTGGCCTGTACCCTGTACGAGTTCGCCGCCGGCGCGCCGCCCTTTTATACAGGTGATATCGGCTACCAGATCATGAATATTGAGCCGGCCCCGTTGAAGGACCTGCCGCGGGCCATCTCCGAGACGATCCTGCGTGGTTTGTCGAAAGATGCCGAGGAGCGCTTCGAGTCCGCCGAAGAGTTCGTGGCGGCGCTCGAGGGGCGAAAGATTCCCATGCCAGGCAGGAAACGCAGCGGGACGCTGGGACGGGTTTCCAAGATGTTCGCCGGCCTTCTCTTCGCTTTTGCCGTGCTCTGGTGGGCTGCGGGCGCAGGAGACTTTTTCGGTGAGAGTGAAGGGTTCGGCAATACCGGCTCTGCGGGTTCTACGGCTGGCCCGGTGGTCGCCTCCGGTGTTCCCTCCGCGGCTGACGTGGAGGTTTTCGAGCTGCCCGAGCGCAAGCCCGAAACTCCGGTTGATAAGAAAATACGCACGGACGCCTTCCGCTCCTGGCTGGGTGAGATTTTCCAGAAGCAGCTGCCGCTCAATATCGGAAGGGAGTACGGAGAGCTGGCGGCCGGCGAGATACCCACCATCGATATCACGCTGGCGTTTACGAAGTCCGAGGCTCCGGATGAGGGTGAGATGCTGGATGGCCTGGTCTTCCTGGCTACGCAGGCGGGGGAGGCTGAAACCGCGTATTCCCACAAGGTTCGTGGTCAGCTGGACGCCGAGAATGGTGTCTTCAGCTTTCATTTTCTCCGGCTGGTCGGCGGGAGCTACAGCTTCGCGGCGTTTGTAGAGGACAAGAAAAAGGGACTGGCTGTTTTCCAGGGGACGCCGCTGCTTGAGCGCCAGCTCGTGATCGACCTCATTTCTCCAACTTTCGATCTGGCGGCCGCCGATCCCAGTGGGCTGGTTGATGCGGACTCGGAGGATACGCTCGAGTTTACGACCTTCGAGGAGCTGGTCAGGGTGCGCCTCAATAGCGCTGCCAGCGCTGATATCAAGGAGGCCTGGTACAGCCTGCTGACCCCGGACGGAGCCAGCTCGGAGGAGCGGAAGATCGAGGACATCAGCGATTGGGAGATCAACTACCTCACCCCCGGGGAGTCTCGAAAGGCTCGTGTCTACGCTGTCGACAAGGCCGGCAACCGGAGCGAGACGATGGATGTCATCTTCAGACGCCTGAAGATAGAGCTTGAAGAGTTCCGCACTGTTGAGATCATCGGCAACATTGCCAAGGTAGAGGGTCGCTTCAAGGTTGAGGGAGCCACCTACCCCGATTTGCAGTTCTTCGTGAATAGCGAACGGGTTGACGTCGAGTGGTCGATGAACAGACCTCCTCCAGCGGGAAAAAAGGAGGAAGCCTCCGTTGCTGAGGAGCCTTTAGAGGAGCCCGCAATTGACAACCCGGTTCTCGAGGACGAGGAGCCTGTGGCAGGGAAGGATCCGAAGCTCGCTCCCGGAGCGACGAGAGCCTATTCTTTCGTGGCTGACATCCCTCTCAACAAGAGCGTCAATGTCGTCTCGGTGCAGTATTCATGGAAAGAGAGACAGGCGGTCTCTTTCGGCAAGGCGGGTACCCTCAACCGTATCCAGGCCCGGGCGCCGCTGATCGTTCTTCGCCTCCCGGCCCTGGATCCCCTGGCCGATGACAAGGAAGAACCCGGCGCGGATGAGACGGGGCGCAGGGCGATCTATACGCGAGATACCACGCTCACCGTGGAGGGCGAATTGGATATGTTCTTTGACGGCCTCAAGATCATTCTCCTGGTGCAGAACAGCTTCGGCGAGAGCAAAGAGGAGATGGATGTGGCTCCGGACGCCACCGGTGCCGGGGGCAGGTTCAAGAAAGACATAGAACTGCAGCCGGCGGTAGCGACCCGCGTGGAGGTTCGCTGCTTCTACAACAATCTCGAGGCCGAGCTGGTTAATATGGCCGAGCCCCTCGAGGTCTACTGCGACCAGGAGGCTCCAACGGCGAAGGTCAGGGCCAGTGAAGCGGGCGATCAGCTGCTGGTTTTCGTCCAGGTAAACGAGAAGCTCAAGCAGCTCCGGGGCCGCCTCGGAAGCGCTGAGGGCGGGGGCGCTGAGCTCTGGACCGACATCCTGGTGTCGAAGGTCCTCGAGACCGGCGAGCCCGAATTCGTCTGGAGTATCCCGCTACAGGAGCGCGCGGTTCCTATTTTCTTCGAGCTCACCGATCTTGCCGGGAATCTTTCCGAGCGTCGGCACGACTATTCGCCGCCGATTGACGAGCCGATCGGCAAGCTTCCAGTCAAGCCTGCGGCCGCGGGGCCGGTACGCGCCGGTACGATCATTCTGAGGTCGAGATTCCTGCGCGAGGTCGGCATGGATTTCATCGTGTGCGGCCCCACTCGCCTCGAGATGTGCAAGACCGAGATCTCCGAGAGCTGCTGGTTCCGATTTCGCAATGAGAAGGGACTGCGCGGTCCTGATGAGCGGATTGGCAAGCGCGAGAATCCCATGGTGCTCTCCGACCAGCCGATCGAGCTGGTTGGCCAGTTCGTCAAGTGGTTCGAGGAGCAGGCGGCCGACGGCTACACCTACTCCCTGCCGACGGTTGAGCAGTGGCTCCGCTCCTTTACCGGTGCGCGGACAGAGGCCGAGGCGACCCGTGAGATTCGGAACTGGTTCTCAGGGGATGGTGAATTTGTTTTCCAGCAATCGGAACGGTATGGGCAGAACAAGGTCAGCGCGATCGGGGAGCGGTCGGAGAACGCGACCTCTACCGGGCTCCTGGACATGGAGAGCAATCTCCAGGAGATCGCCCTGACAGTCCAGGGCCTTCACGTCGTGATTGGCGGACACAACCAGCTGACTGACACGAACCGTCTCGCGATGGCCTGTACGACACCCAGGAGCCTGGATGAAGACCAGCGCGACCTCCTTGGAGGATTTACGGGTTTCCGGATCTGCCGGAAGCCGGTTTCTGAAAGGTGATCGTTATGCGCCCGCGCGGCTCTGGATATTCGAGAACGGTTCTTTCCCTCACTGTTTTTCTGTCACTCGCAGGCTCGGGCGCGCTGCGGTCCCAGGGGCGGGATGAATTGATCGAACCGCTCTTTAACTGGGATCTTGTCGCGCTCGAACAGAACAACCAGCGTTTCAACGGCAGCGTCCTGACGGGATTCCATTCGATCCGTTCGGCGGGGGTCACGCCTCTGGGGGCCTGGAAGATGGGCCTGGGATTCCTCTATACGGGTGAAGAGCAATTTGTCCGTTCGGTAGGAGGCAGCCTCTTTCGCCGCAACGAGGTCTATCTCAACCCGAAGCTGAACCTGGGACTCTTCGAGGACATGGAGTTTGGAGCGGGTCTCGTCGCCGCCTACGCTAACGGCCGCGTATTAATGACGGATGAAGCCGGCGATGGGTTTTTTGAAAACCGGGAGGAGGGGGGCCTGAGTTCGGTTGACCTTGGCCTGAAGTGGAAAGTTTATGACGACCGCCAACTGCGGTTGGCCTTCTCTTTTGACAGCCGGCTTTCGCTCAACGAGGGCACCTTCGGCATGCTGTCGGGGAATTATTACAACATCGAGCTCGATGGAGACTACGCGGTGACCAGGCGCCTGAGCATGGCCGGCAACCTGCAGTTTCTCACCAGCGACAGCGAGGAGGTCGAGAACCAGATCATCTTCGATATAGCGGCGGTCTATTCTTTTACCAATACCTTCCGCGGAATGCTTTTCAGCACCATCCAGGAGGACGACCTGGCGCGCACCCTCCTCGGCTTTATCGGCTTCGCCGGGCAGTATGTCCACAAGCAGCACGCCTTCACGCTGAGCTTCGATATCCAGCTCAACGATGCCGACCGGGAGATCCGCACCGAGGAGCAGATCGACATCGCTCTGAGCTACACCTACGCCTTCTGAAGAAACCCCGGATTAGGGTATTTCAGCGCTCTCCCTTCCTTGACACCCGGAGTGGATCTTTCGTAGAGTACGCCCTGCGAGAGAGTGTTGGTAACCTCTTGGAGTCAACCGGGTAGGAGCTTTAGCGGAGAGCGAGATGGACGATAGAAATAATAAGATTCTGTTCTGGGGCTGCTTTATAGCCCTGATCACGACAGCCTTCGGATTTATCGGGAGGATGTTCCTCATCGGGGAATGGGCAACTGAGTTCGATCTCGATGGTCCCCAGGCTGGAAGGTTGGCGGGAGTCGGTATCTGGCCCTTTGCGGTCAGTATCATCGGTTTCAGCCTCTTCATCGACAAGATCGGCTACAGGGTGTCGATGATCTTTGCCTTCGCCGGGCATATCATCTGGGCCATCATGGGCTTTATCGCCTGGCAGATCGGCGCCGCTGAAGGCGCAACAGCCGCTGATAAGGCTACAGCTTACAGTCTCGTTTACTGGGGAAGCCTGATCCTGGCGCTCGGTAACGGTACGGTCGAGGCCTTCATCAACCCGGTTGTGGCGACCATGTTCAACAAGGAGAAGGTCAAGTGGCTCAATATTCTTCATGCCGGCTGGCCTGGTGGGTTAGTTCTTGCCGGAATGATCACCATCTTCATGGGTGACATGGAATGGGGCTACAAGGTCGGGATGATTGCGATCCCTGCGGTTGTTTACCTTCTCATGCTCCTGCCCTGCAAGTTCCCCGTCAGCGAGAGGGTCGCCTCCGGCGTCAGCTACAAGGAAATGCTTTCGGAGTTCGGTGTCCTTGGCGCAGCGATTGTGGGTTTCCTCGTTACCCTCCAGTTGATGGACTTTTTCAAGCCCGCAGAGGGCGAGCTCAGCGCTAGCCTGACCTATACGTTCATAGGCATAGGAGTCGCCATAGTGGCGGCTTTCGGGGTTTATACCCAGTCGCTGGGACGGCCGCTCATGTTCGTTCTGGTGCTGATCATGATGCCCCTGGCGACGACCGAGATCGGCACTGACGGCTGGATCACGGGAGTTATGACGGGTGTAGTTGCCGGTGCGGCAGCGGATGGGAGTGACCTTTTCCACCCCGGCTGGATCCTGGTTTACACATCTCTGATCATGGCGGTTCTGCGTTTCTTCGCCGGCCCCATATCACATAAGCTGTCCGCCCTCGGCTTGCTGGCGGTCAGCTCCATACTGGCGATTATTGGGCTCTACACCCTTGGCGGGGCGGTGGGCATCGCCGCGATCTTCATCGCGGCGACGGTTTACGCCTTCGGCAAGACCTTCTTCTGGCCCACCATGCTCGGTGTGGTTTCTGAGCAGATGCCAAAGGGCGGTGCCCTCTCCCTGAACGCGATCAGCGGAATCGGTATGCTGGCGGTCGGGACACTCGGCTTCCCCTATATCGGCGCATTGCAGGCTGAAAAGGCGATCGAGGCGGTGGAGGCCACAGAGTCGGCTGCGACCGCAGGGCTCGTCAAAGATGGAGTAATAAAGGCAGACGTCTTAACCGATAAGAAGATTTACGAAGTTATCAAGTACCAGGTGCTTAACGGTAACGCCGCTGCAATGGGCGTCACTGACGAAGCTGCTGCCAAGGAGATCGATGAAAATGTTACGAAGAGCGCGCAGGGTGCCCTGGGCAACATGATCGTATTTCCGAGCATCATGCTGGTCGCTTACCTCTTATTGATGGGGTATTTCAAGCAGGGCGGTGGCTACCAGGCTGTCGAGCTTGATGATGGAGGTGGCGGAGGTGACGATGCCGGCGGAGGCGACGATGCCGGCGGAGGTGACGATGCCGGTGGAGGTGACGATGCCGGTGGAGGTGACGATGCCGGTGGAGGTGACGATGCCGGTGGAGGTGACGATGCCGGTGGAGGTGACGATGCCGGTGGAGGTGACGATGCCGGCATCGGCAAAGCCGAGGATCCCGGCGGAGGCGACGAGAGCGACGAAGGCTGATCCAGCCTCGGCTCTCTGATTCATAAGATGTCAGGGGAAATTCCTCCGGCGCGATGGGCGTGCCGGGGGATTTTTTTTATTCCCGTGGACGTCCGTAAAGCTCGACCTGGTCGTCTTTGTAGAGGGGCTCGCCCCAGAGCGTCCTGAGCGCTTGGCCGCATTCGTCGAGCTTGGCGCGGAGGTTTCCCTTTGCCGGGTTGAAGTCGAGCTTTTCGGCAAGCCCGCGGGCGGAATCGCGCTTCGCTTTCAGCTCTTCGTAGCTGCGGTTGGTGTGCAGCGCCACCACTCCGATTCCAATGGATTCGTCCGAGAAGAGCGCCTTGAGTCCTTCCAGCGCAGGTACCGGCTCCTCGGGGTAGGTCCTGCTGTGTTCCGCTTCGAAGATGCTTCTGAGGAAAGGGTGGCGCTCGAGCAGGTCCCTGACGTGCGGCGGGGTGACCGAGACGTAGCCGCCGGCGATGGGCCGACCGTGGAGGGTCTGGAGGTACATGTCCTCGGCGGCCCGCGCCCGGTAGCCGCCCGGGATATTCAGGAGGGCTCCTTCGGGGGCCTGTGCCGCGGCCTGGGTCCACTCGGGCCGCGGCAGCTCACGCGTCGGGTAGGGGATCCAGAGGAAATCAAGGATCATGGCGGCGATGAATATTCCGAGGAGGCGTCTCGGATGGGTCGAGTTCCGCAGCCAGAGGCAGGCGCCGGCGCCCGCCAGCACAGAGACCCCCAGCATGGCCGGCACCAGGAAGCGGTTGGCGACCCGCAGCGAGCTGAAGATCGGCAGCTCTCGTAACAGGGCGAAGGGCAGCGGCAGGCCGGTGTCGGCTTTGAGGAAGCGCAGCTGTGCGCCGAGCCCCAGCAGGAGAAAAAAGAGAGTGAAGAAACACCAGAAACGCAGGGAAAGTCCGGGTGAGTCGTTTCTGAAGCTGTCAAAGGAATCCCGCCGTTTGAAACGGAAGAAGAGAGTCGACATTGCCAGCAGCATCGCCGCCAGTCCCAGGTAGGCGGTGAAGCCGACCGAGTTGTAGCTCCTGTATTGATCGTGAATCCCGGAAACCAGGGAACCGAAGAGGGGGTGCTGCGCAGAAGGAATCGCAAGGAAGGCGAGGTCGAGGGGCTTATCGATCTGCGGCTTGGCGGGCGATCCCGTACCTGAGACAAGCTCGCTGAGCATGGCCCAGGCAAAGGGCAGGCAGATGAGGATGGCCACGAGGGCGGCGATGCCGGCGCCAGTGATGATCAGCTTGCGCTCGCTCGGGCGCTTGCGCAGCTCGTTGAGAAAGAGCGCGAGAGCTCCGGGCAGGAGCAGCAGCCCGTTGTGCCAGGCAAAGAGGCAGTTGAGCGCGAAGAAGAGGCCGCAGTAGATCCAGGAGCGGCTGGATGGTTCGCGGATGGCGCGGATCATCCAGAGCAGGAAGAGCGGCATCGCCCCGTAGCTCGCGAGGTTCAGGTGCTCGAGGCTCTGCTCGAAGTGCTGTGGGAAGAAGGCGAAGGCTGCCCCCGCGAGGAACGCTCCGCGCCAGTCACCCAGCAGCTCCTTCGCCAGCAGGTAGGCGCCGAAGCCGGCGAGGATAAAACCGCAGATGGTCGCGAAGGACAGGGCGGCTGCCTCCCCGGACACCAGCAGCAAGGGCAGGGCCAGCAGGGTATTGGCCGGCGAGTGGGTGTGAAAGGCGAGCGAGGTCTTCGTTCCCGAGAAGAGCAGCTCGGTTGAGTAGGGGGATGTCCCCTGCTCAAACAGCGATGTCTTCCACAGCCAGAGATTCCAGTAGTTCTGGAAGATGTCGTTGTTGCCGCCGGGGATGTGAGTGGTGAAATTAGCCGCGAGCGGCCAGGTGAGAGCGATGGCGAGCAGGGCGTAGATCGCGAGGATCACCAGCGAGCGGGGCTCTTTCAGCTTCTTGTCAGGATTCATTTCGCGTCGCTCCTCTTCTTTCATACCGGCTGATAGCGGTCGGCTTGCCGGGGAATTGGACGACAGACGGCTTGCCGGTATTCACCCGGGACATTGAACATCAGTCAGCCCGGCGCGACAATAGACGAGGCCGCGGGCGATTCGTCCAGGCTCTCCGCCCGGGTTAAAAAGCCTGTGAATCGGTCTTTTTCAGCGGTCGGCGGCGGTTTCAGCCTGTTCTTCAAGCAGGACCGCTATGTCCTCCACCAGCCGGTTCACGTCCTGGGGGTAGGTGCCGTTGTAGATTCCGCGGATCATTTTCTCCTTGTCGACGAGCACCAGGTTCTCGGTGTGGATCAGGTTTTCGTAGTCATCGTCCTTGCTGTCAGTCACCGCGAAGTAGGACTTGCGGGCGAGATCGAAGATTTCCTTCTTCTCTCCGGTGAGGAGGTACCAGCTCTGCGGGTTGACTCCCTTCTGCTTTCCGTAGGCTGCCAGCGCCTTGGTCGTGTCGATTGCAGGGGTCACCGAATGGCCGACAAGGCGTACTTCGTCGACCTCATTCAAGGCCTCCTGGACCCTCTTGAGCTCCTCTGTCATCTTGAGGCAGATTCCCGCGCAGCTGGCGAAGAAGAAGTAGGAGACGTAGATCTTGCCGTTGAGGTCGGCGAGGGTTCGCACCTGGCCTTCCTGGTCCGTGAGCTTGAAATCCAGTACGTGGTGAAGATCCTTCTCCGGAACCGGGTCTTCATGGAGCCATACCGGCTGCATGCGCTTGCTGTTGTAGACCGGCAGCTTGGAGGGGGGCCGCTTTACGGCTGGCGCGGAAGTTGAAGATCCGACCGGGTCGTCAACCGGGCCGTCGCATCCGCCAGAGACCAGCATTGCGGCAGCGAAGATGATTGCGAGCAGTTTTGACGTGGTTTTCATTCGGCGCCTTCACACATCCGCTTGCCGGGCAGTCCGTAGCGTCTTCCATCCCGGTAGACATAGTTGAAGTGGCGCTTTCCATCACGGAACCAGCCCAGCTGTAGACCATTTTCCCGGCCTCCCTTGTAATACATCAGGCGGTATTGCTGGCCGTTTTCGAACCACTCTTCTTTCTTCCCCTCGGGGCCCCCGGGGAAGGTGGTTAAGGTATAGCGCCGGTTGCCATTTCCCCACCAGCCCTCCTGGAGCCCGTTCTTACGGCCGCGCTTGTAGTGAAGCGCCAGCCTTGAACCTCCGCCCGGCCACCAGGCCTGGTAGAGGCCATCCTTGAGTCCTTCCCGGTAGGAGATCCTGCTTTTCAGTGTTCCATCCGCATAGTGCTCGGTGATGGAGCCCGTGAAAGCGCTTCCCTCGAAGGAAAACCTTCCGTTCTTTTTCGCCAGCCGCGGATCGGTGGATTCAATCTCAGGCCCGGCCGGCTCCTGCTTCACTGCGGCGGGAGGTGAACTCAGCACGGAGACGGCCTCCTGCTGGGGAACAGCCACCGGTCGCTCCTCCTGGTTATCGCAGGAGAGAGTCAGGATCACCACAGGCAGTAAATAGATTCCAGGGCACCTGGCGGGGTTGGAACGGTTCATCTCGAGAGGCCTCGACCCGGGGTTTACCGGGGCGGAGGAGGTCTTCCTCCACCACCGGGTGGTGGCGGTGGGCGGCCTCCTCCGCCGGGTCCTCCGCCGCCGACCAGGGTCACGTTGCCGCTGTAGCAGCCGAGGATAAAGGGGAACTCGGTGGTCATGTGGTAGTGGTATTCTCCATCGGGTTCCCGCGGGGTGGGTCCGAAGTGCCCGTTGCACTCATCGAGATCGGCCGGAGGACGTCCGTTGACATCGTTGGGGCCGTAGATCGCGAACCCATCGAGGGAGAAACCGTAGATCCAGGAATGCTCGCCCGGGGTGTCCTCCATCCAGCAGACGGGCATCTTGTGGTAGTGGTACATGCTTCCCGGCGAGGGATGGGCATTGCAGTTATCGAGCCAGTTCTGGGGAACGACACTTCCACCCCCCTCGTAGGGGTTGAACATCGCCACGCCGTTGATCCCGATAGCCATGATGCCCAACTGGGTGTCGGTGTTCGCTGCCGCGAGTTCCGGATTGATGGGAATCTCGATCTCGTAGTTCTGTTCGCCGATGACATTCGGATTGCCCGGCCAGGGGCCGGTGTCGTGCTGGGGGACCCCATCGCTCTCGATGACCATGACGTCATCCAGGTAGGTGATGGCGACGTTGTCGGTCCAGCTGACCGGCTGGGTGCCAAGGGTTCGGTCGCCTCCTCCCACGGGGGGCTTGGGACCGCCGCCTCCAGGGTCGTCCAGGCAGGTCGAGCTTTCGCAGCTGAGCGCATCGGGAGTCGGGTCCCTGCCGCAGTCGGGATAGGGGGCGGGGATCGGCGCCCCGCCTGAGAAGAGGTTGGCGAAGAGAAAGATCGCGTCATTCAGGGCGACCTGGCCCGAGTCGTCAGCGTCGGCCGCGTCAATACAGTTGAGCGCCGGTCCTCCGAGAAAGAGATAGCCGAGTGTCGCCACCCCATCACTGATGTCGACTGTTTCATCGAGGTTGGAGTCTCCTCGTACGAAGTGGGACTGCGCCTCGGCGGGGGATGTGGTGAAGGCGAACAGGGCGAGGGCGACCATCGCGCTTGCGTGAAACTGACTCTTCATATTTTCACTCCAGGGTAGAAAGCAGGTGACCAACAGACTCAGGACCCGACAGGTATCCAGCGACATGTTTGAACCCCGCAACGTGGAAGTGGTTGCGTTTGATAGTCGAAGCCATTGTACCGCTTCGTTTTGACCGGGAACAGCAAAGGAAAGCGCATTGGGAGAATGAGTCGGCCTGCCCCGGCCTTGCACGGCGGCTTCAGGCGGTGATACAATCCTCTTCTCGGTGCTTCGAGAGCGGGTGTAGCTCAGTGGCAGAGCGTCAGCTTCCCAAGCTGAATGTCGAGGGTTCGACTCCCTTCACCCGCTCCATTTTTTCCACCCGGAGGCGGGCTCGCGCCTCGCGAGGGCGAAAAACCTCCTATTTCGGGGGTTCTTCCGGCCTGGAGGTTTCCTCGGTAATGGAAAGCAGGCTGTCGAGCTTCACCTGGTCGAGCCTCTGGACGGCTCCGCTGGCGGGCCAGCGAATCTCGACAACGACGATTCGCTGGCATTTGCCGAGCCCGATGAGCTGCGGCAGGGGGTTGGCCCCGAAGCTTCCGCCGCTGGTCACGCTGCGGTAGATCGAGCTTCGGACTCCGTTGGTTTCGACCTCTACCCGGATCCTGGCCCCGATGGCCGAGCGGTTCGAGGCCGTTCCCCTGCAGCTGATCCGAATCCAGCGATTGCCGAAGCCTGGATTTTCAAAGAGCAGGTCGCGGTAGCGGTCGCCGATGTAGGCGCCGCCCATCTGCTCAAAGACGTCCACATCTCCATCATGGTCGATGTCGGCGAAGGCGACGGCGTGTCCCTTCTGGAGATGGCCGAAGCCGCCGGCCATGGTTACGTCGACAAAGCCGGTGCCTCCCCTGCCAAGCAGCATCAGGTTGGGCATGATAGAGGCGTACTCCGGATCTCCCGTACCGAGGTAGAAGTCGAGGAAGCCGTCGCCGTCGAGGTCGCCGAAGTTCGAGCCCATCGGCAGCATCGGGAAGTCCAGTCCAGCCTCGGCCGCCGTATCGGTAAAGCCGCCCTTGCCATCGCCGCGATAGAGTCTCATCGGCTCGTATTTTCCTGGTTTTCCAAGCAGGTGCCGCGCCTGGTCCTGGGTCTTGCCATCGTAGCTCGAGGCGAAGATGTCCAGGTTGCCATCGTTGTCATAGTCCCAGGACCAGACCGGGAAGCTCTTCAGCGGCCTGGTAACTCCCGCCGCGGGCGCTATATCCGTGAAGGTCCCGGCCCCGCTGTTTCGGTAGAGCCGGTTTTCTCCGCCCAGGTTCGAGACATAGAGATCCTGGTCGTTGTCGTTGTCGAAATCTCCCCAGGTGACCCCCTTGGTAAAGCGGGAGTTCAACACGCCGGCTTCCTTCGCCACATCCTCAAAGACGCCATCCCCTCTGTTTCGAAAGAGCTGGCAGGGCGCGGCCAGGCCCTTCGTGGTCTCGTTTCCAATGTAGAGATCGAGGTCTCCATCGTTGTCGTAATCGGCCCAGCCCGCTGTCTGGGTCGGGTAGTGGGCTTCACCGAGGCCGGCAGAGAAGGTGACATCTTCGAATTTCAGTCCTCCGAGATTCCTGACCAGGGAGTTGGGGTGGCGTCCCTTGTCGCCGAGCCAGGCGCCCCGGAGCACGAGAAAGTCCAGGTTGCCATCGTTGTCATAGTCTCCCTGTACGATGTTCAGGCCGCCGAAGATGCCCTCGAGCCCGCTGCCCGCGGTCTTGTCTTCGAAGGACTTTCCGCCGGAGCTGACGAAGAGGCGGAGCTGGCCGCCCGGCTCCCAGGTCGAGCTCAACAGGTCAAGGTAGCCATCGTTGTTGAAATCGTCGATGACGACTCCGCCCGAGCAGTTGAAGCGGTCGAGTCCCAGCCTGGGTGCCACGTTCTTGAATCGAGGTATTTCCAGCTGCGAGCGGAAGGCAGACTCCGGGATGAGATAGGGCAGCGGGACCTCGGCCGGATAGCCGTCAATGGTCATGTAGGCGATGTTCAGCAGCCACCGTGACGCCATGCAGAGGTCGCTGTCAGGCGGGAGCATCTCCATGACCCGGGCAAAATACTTGATCGCCTGGCGGGAGCCGGTTGGGTCGGTATGGATGCCGCCGCCCCGGATCGGCAGGATGCAGCTCTCGGGGGTGAAGCGGGCGCAGCAGTTCAGGGTCTCTCCCCGCCGCATGTGTCCGACCCCCAGCCGGAAGATCGTTTCAGCCGCGTAGTCGAGGCCGATCCGGGAGCCGACCCTGGGCAGGAGGGCGACGGCAGACCTGAGCAGCTTGATCCCTCTCTCCTCGTTGCCGGCCCTGAGCTCGGCGACGCCCGCGAGGCGGTAGAGCTTCCAGCGCTTTTCCAGGGGAGAGCTGTCGGGCAGCTGCTTGAGCTGTTCCCCGTAATTCCGGGCGAGGCTGTCGCCGTAATAGCGGTTCTCCCTGCGCGCGGTCTTGGCGTACCTGGCGAGGAGCTGCACCATTCGCTGGTGTCCGGGCAATTCGGAATCTTCTTTTTCCGCGAGCTCCGGCCCGGGAGAAGGCTGCGGCGGGCTGCAGCCTGTGATAGCCAACAATGCACAGAGGGGAAGCGCGAGGCGGAAATAAAAACGAAGGCACATATGTTCTTATCGGCTATTTGATCGGCAGCCTGAGCAGCTTTCGCTTGTCGCCGCGCAGTATTGTAACGGGGATGGAGTCGCCCGATTTTCGTTTCCGGAAAATGTGCACGAGGATCTCGGTTTCGGTGAGTCGATTGCGAATTCCATCGAGCTCGATGACGATGTCGCCCTTGCGGAAGCCGGCGTTCTTCGCGGCCCGGTGAGCGCCGTATTGCCCGACATGCCGCACCCACAGGGCCATGCCCTCAAGCCCTCTTTTTTTGCGGTCACCATCCCAGACATCTTTCAGACGCATTCCGCCGAGTCCCATACGTCGAAGCGGCCAGGTGCTGGCCCTCCAGGAGATATCAGTGCTCTTTCTCCAGTCGCCATCGAGCTCGAGCTTCAGCCGGGCTGTTTTTTCAGCCCGTTTCACCACAGCCGTCAGCTTAGCCGGAGCGGGAGCATTGTGGAGGACCCACTGGATGTCCGCGGTCGACAGGATCGGCTGGCCCTCGAGGGACAGGATCCGGTCGCCGTGGCGGAAGCCGGCCTCAGCGGCTGCGGACGATGGGGCGACCTTCACAACCAGCGCTCTCTCGGCTGGGGAGAGCTGCAGTCCGACTGAGCCGGGCAGGGGCCAGGGGTAGAGGAGCTTGTCGGGAAGGGGGGCTTTCTTCGCCCTGAGGAGTTCTGTTTCCGCCGCATTGATCATGTGGCAGTGCATGCAGCTCTGGGCTACCTTGCCGCCGTAGTTGAGCAGGGGGGAGAACCTCTTGAGGGTGGGATAGAGGTCGGGGGTCGGGTAGCGTGGTTTTCCACCCTGCTTGGCGGCGAGGGATTTTCTGATTCCGGGGAATTTTCCATGCAGCTCCAGGGCGCCTTCGATCGCGCTCACGAAACCCTGCATCGAGATGTCACGCTCGGGCTTCTCCTGGCTGGAGCGTGTTCCGTAGCGCCCGTAGATGCTCCGGTCCGCGTTCATGAAGAAGGCGGCGAAGGTGAGGTCATAGTCGAATTGAAAAAGCTCCAGGTTGAGCGCGTTTCCCTGGACCACCCGTACGCAGACGAACTTCTTCAGTAGCCGTTTCAGTCTCAGATCCCGGGGACGTGCAACCTGCACGTCGAAGCCTTTGCAGGCGTGTCACGGGATTCAGCGAAAGACGATCAGCAGCGGCCTGGAGGTTTTACGGGCAAGCTCGAACCCCTTCTCTACATCGTTGTAGATCCACAGGTCCGAATCGCGCATCTCACTGAGATCGTCCCGCACCAGGGTGTCACGGTCTTTTTTTTCTTCCGCAGCCAGCGCTCCGGCACAAAAGAGGGCCGATGCCGACAGCAGGAGAGTGAGTGCGAGTTTTCCAGTCATCTCGATTCCTCCAGGATTGGTTCCAGTCAGGATTCGCTGCAATCCAGTGCAAGCTTACCAAACTGTTGGTGGCTCTTCATGCAATCAAGCGCCTGGTTTCCATCCCGGAGCGCGTAGGTGCTGTCGATTACAGGGTGCAGCTGGTGGGTTGAGATGAACTCGAGCATAGTCTTCATCTCGGCCTTGGTACCCAGGGTGGAGCCGATGATCCTGACCTGCTTCCAGAAGAGCCTGAAGAGATCGAGGCTCTCCGGAGCTCCCGCGGTGAATCCGTAGGTGACGATCCTGCTCGCGGGCCGGGCGAGCTCGAGCAGGGCGCCGTAGTCGCTTCCGCCCGCTCCATCCACGATGAGGTCGAGCTGCCCGTGGCTGGAGCGGAATTCTTTCACCCAACCTTTCTCACGGTAATTGACCCCCGCGCTCGCGCCCAGGTCGAGGGCTCCCTTGATTTTTTCTTCGGAGGAAGAGGTTACGAAGACCTCGGCCCCTGCGGCGATGGCGAACTGGACGCAGAAGAGCGCCACCCCTCCGCCGCTGCCGGTGATGAGTACTCGCTGCCCTTCCTGGAGCTTTCCCTGGGTAAACAGGGCGCGCCAGGCCGTCAATCCGGCTATGGGGAGAGCCGCGGCCTCGAACATGCTGAGGTGCCCGGGCAGCGAGTGCAGCTGGCCCGGGGTCGTCAGCAGATGGGTCGCGAAGGTTCCATCTCGTGGCATTCCAAGCACCTCGAAATCTCCTCCCTGGGCGCCTGGGTCGTCCCCCCAGTTTTTCGCCGGGTGGATCAGGACCTCGCTGCCCACCAGCTCATCGGCGACTCCTTCTCCGGCCGAGGTGACCACGCCGGCCCCGTCGGAGCCGAGCACCACCGGCACCCTGATGCGGGGGTAGAGTCCCTGGGTGATCCAGTAGTCTCTGCGGTTGAGGGAGGCAGCCTGGAGAGTGACGACCACCTCGCCCGGACCGGGTACAGGGTCTGGTCGGTCCTGCAGCCGCAGCGGTTGCTTCAGCTCTTCAAGAACGAGTGCTTTCATGTCTATTTACCTGCATCCTCCAGCTCGGCATCGGTGGTGTGGGTGTGTCCACCTGTTCGGTCACCGGCCTCGATGATCGTGAGCTCGTTTTCCCCGTAGATTTCCCGGGCCGCTACAAGGCCGGAGACTCCCGTTCCGATGATCGCGACCTTCATCAGGCCGCGGACTCGAGCTCCCTCTCCACCGTTTCTGTTTCTTCGGCGTGAAGCGCATGGAGCTTGTTGGAGCGGGCCTCGGCCATTACGTGCTCCGGTACCGGGCGGAGATTCCAGACGATCCCCAGCCAGGAGAGAGACTTGAGGATGTAGTAGGTGACATCGAGTTCCCACCAGCGGAAACCCTGGCGAGCGGAGCTGGAGTGATGATGGTGGTTGTTGTGCCAACCTTCACCCAGGGTGATGAGCGCCAGCAGGACATTGTTGCGGCTGTCATCGTTGGTCTTGAAGCGTCGCTTGCCGAACTGGTGTGAGAGGGAATTGATCGTGTAGGTGCCGTGATAGACCGCGACGGTCGAGATGCAGAATCCCCAGACGAACATCTGTCCGGCGCTGGTGGCAAACTCAAGGCTCTCCAGCAGGGCGCCCGCTCCCAGCAGGCAGCCGGCGAGCAATACTCCCGCTATCCAGTAGTTGTCGTTGATGAATTTGAGCTCCGGTACCTTCATCCAGTCGGCAACGTATTTTTCGTCGGTCGGGTTGTGTTCGCGGGTCATGAACCATCCCATGTGACTGTAGAGGAAGCCTTTTTCCCGCGGCGAGTGGCGGTCGAGCTCGGTGTCGGAGGTGCAATGATGGTGCCTGTGATGCGCCGCCCACCAGATCGGCCCGCGCTGGAGAGCCGCGCAGCCTCCGAGGGCGCCTACGAATTGGAAGGCGCGGGAGGTCCTGAAGCTCCTGTGGGAGAAGTACCGGTGGTAGAAGCCGGTGATGAAGAACATGCGCGCGAAGTAAAGCAGCAAGGCGCACCCTACCGCGATCCAGCTGATGCCCACCTGAGGAAGTAGAACGGCCAGGCAGCCGGCATGGATGACGATGTAGGGGATACTCCCAACCCAGTCGACCTTGTATTTTTTCGAGTCATCCACCGCGGGTTGGTTCCCGCTTTGGCTCCCCGGGGATTCCTGCTCGAGGCCGGAGTCGAGTTCGTCCTGTTTGTTTTTCATCTCTTCACTTTGAATCGCTGGATCTGCCTGTGAAACAGGGGGGCCCCCTGCTCCTCACATGGATGTGCCAAGAGGGTAACAGCCTGCGAGTGTTCATCATAGCCTCGATAGAGAGGTAATTGAGAAAGACTGTTCGCCATGCTTGCCCGGGCAGGTATCTTGAGATTAGCATATACGAGTTGTTTGTAAGCGATCGGCGTCGATCGCGCTGAACCAGGAACATTTGGGAGTTGATTCATGCTTAGACATCTGGGTTTTTTCTCCGTTACAGTTTATTTGTCCTGTTTTTCGGTCTTCAGCGGCGGCGAGCTTGCAGCACAGGTCAAGCCGGATGTCATCAAGAAGATCGAGGCAGCTCTCCCCAAGAGCGCTCCTGCCAAGGCGAAGAAGGCCCGAAAGGTTCTCATCTTCAGCAAGACCAATGGTTTCCGCCACGGCTCGATCGCCACGGGCGCGAAGTCCCTGGCCATGCTCGGTGAAAAGACCGGAGCCTACACGGCTGTTCATTCCGAGGATGACTCGATGTTCGAGGCCGACAAGCTCAAGGAATTTGACGCGGTCATCATGCTCAATACCACCGGGGAACTTTTTCGGCCCCGCAGGCTGCCGAAGGACGAAGCGCAGAAGAAGGCGGCCCTCGAGCGAGAGGAACGTCTGAAGAAGAACCTGGTCGACTTCGTCAAGAGCGGCAAGGGACTCGCCGGGACCCACTCCGGGACCGACACCTACAAGAACTGGAAGGACTACAACGACATGATGGGGGGAGCTTTTTCCGGACACCCCTGGCATAGCCTTGTGCCGATCAAGAATCTCGAGCCCGGCCACGTCGTCAATAAGTGTTTCGAGGGCAAGGGCTTCTCGGTAAAGGACGAGATCTACCAGTTCCGGCTCAACACGGCCCTGGCTACGGACCGCCGGATGCTGCTCTCGCTCGACGGCAGCAAGATGAATCTCAAACGCAACGATGGCCGCAAAGAGTTCTATCCCATCAGCTGGGTCAGCACCTATGGCAAGGGCCGCACCTTCTACTGCTCCCTGGGCCATCGCAACGAGATCTACTACAACCCGGTTGTCCTGCAGCACTACCTCGCCGGCTTCCAGTACGCGCTCGGCGATCTCGAGGCCGATGGCTCGCCTTCAGCCAAGGGGAAGTAGTCCTGGCGGAGGACTGAGTGAAGATGGGCGAGGCGAAGACTCCTCAGGGGGTGCTCGCCTCGTTCCATTTCCAGGCCGAGAGGCCATCTCTCTCTCGGATGAAGAGCTGGTCTCCGGCGATCGCCAGGTGCGCCCAGGTGTCCGACTCGCTCACCTTGAAGCTCGAGAGCAGGTCGAACTTTTCGGGAGTCGCGCAGATGAGGTAGAGGATGCCTTTCTGGTCGAGGGCGAGGATCCGGTCTTCCTGGGAGACCATGGACCAGTATTTCCCGAAGCGTTCGGTCGTGGTCCATTTCTTCTCTCCGGTTGCCAGCTCGAAACAGGTGACCCGCTGGTTCTTGAGGTGGACGTAGGCGTGGCCGCCGATCAGGACGGGATTCGACATATAGCCCTGGGTCGGATGGTCCCAGGAGCGCCGTGCCTGCAGCGTATTGTCCTTCTCCGAGATGTCGAGGA
>CAUZHA010000010.1:0-65412 GCA_963579555.1 Planctomycetes bacterium UBA1146 | reverse complement strand
ATCCCGGATCAATCCCGTTCTGGCTGCCGAGAACGAAGGCGAGCCGGCGAGCCTCGCCCTTGTGAAGGAACTTTTCACCAACTGAGATCGCTCCATCGACTCCACCTTCGCGGTAGGCCTTGTGTATCCCGCAGAGCACGTCGAACTCCCTGAGAACATCGGTCACCATATCCGCTTCGAGGACGCCCATGGAATCGAGCTCCTCCTTGATCCTCACCTGCTCCATACTGTTGAGAGACCCCAACAGGGTCCGGGCGGAGACCTCGTCCTGCAATGCCAGCGAACGAAACAAAACCGCGACCTTTCTCAAGCCCGAAAGCCTCGAAAAGGTCAGGATCTCGGAATCGCTCGCGGACTCGGTGCCGCCTCCCAACTCGAGGGTGACCGGAATACTCATGAATCTAACCTGATCTCTTTCTCTTAATTTCCCGCCGCAGGCATCTTGCGTCAGTTCCTGGCCGCGGCTCCCGCCGGATTTGACATTTCAACTACCGGGTCCAGGCCCTCGCTCAACCACATCTTCACCACCGCCGAAGAAACCTCCGGGGTGTTCCTCGCAAGCCTTCCGGCTTTTTCTACCGCGTCCAGGGTCTCCCGGCATGCATCGGTGCGGTTCGAAGCCGCCAGCTCCAGCTCAAGGCCTCGTTTCCTTCTCGCCCTTATCGTGAAGAGGCCGTAGGCCAGCAAGGTCAGGACAAACCCGCCGCCGACGTAGATGGATGCATCTGAAAGCGACCCGAGATTCCAATCCTTCTCAAAGAGGCCGGCGATAAATGAGGGTGCCCCGGCTTCCTTTGTTTCCGTCCTGAAAAAAGCTTCTGTCTTTACTGTCACCCGGGCATTGTCCAGCGGCAACTGGCGAGCCAGGAACTCCTCCTGCTCACGCTCGAAGGCCTTGAGGCGGCCCGCAAAGCCATCCGCGGAGGCTGGATTGGCCTCGCTCTCAAGGAGCTGGTCACGCCGCGCCAGGACCTCCTTGACCGCACCGATATCAAGAACAAGGCTCACCGTAGCGCGATACTTCAGCTTCAGGTTGGCGGTACCGGCTCGAGGTTGACCAGCCGCCTCGCCAGCTCCGCCCGCCTCGACAACCTCGCCGGATGCTTCCGCTTCCGTGGCGGGAACAGACGCCCCGGTCTTCGGACCATCTACGGCGATGTCATCAACGATGACCCCCAGGCGAAACTGTTCCTTTGCGAAGACGCCAAGGTAGAGCCCCTCGATGACTTCGCTGATGTCTTTCTGCACCTCGGCCCGCAGGTCCCGGGCCATGGCCTCGGCAAGGCCATCTGGGCCGCCGGGGTACTCCCGCATATTGCTGTCGACAATCTGGATCCTCCCGACCTCAATGGCAAACGCGCTGCCAACCAGCTTGCGGATCGTCTCCGCCTCTCTCGTCACCAGGCGGGCGGTTGAATCCCTCATCCGCAGGAGAACGACCGCCGTATCGGGAGTGTCCCGATCAGTTGCGAACCTGCCGGACTTGCCATGCTTGATCACCAGGTCGGCAAAGGAGATCCCGGGGTGGCAGCGAATGGCCTTCTCCACCTTGCGAATCTTTACCTGCTCCAGCCTCAGGCGGATGCTCTCCGGAGTATCAGTCAGTCCGCCACCGAAGAATCCCCGGTCTTCCGAGTCCCCCTCCTCGTCGACCAGGCCGTTTTCAGAGGCCAGCAGAAGGGCTTTTTTATAGTCATCTCCTGAACGAACCTGGATATCGAATTTACGTCCATCGGTTTTCTGGTTCAGCTGCCAGGGGATCTCCTCTTTATCCATCCGAGCGAGGAGCTCACGCAGCCCATCGGAATTGCGCCCCAGCCTGGTCTCAAGCAGCACCTTCCAGGTCTCTGCTCTCCCCGCTGTGTAGCTCCACAGGAACAAGCCCACCAGCGTGGCGAAAACGACCACGACTGATATCCGCTGACCCGAACTCCAATTCCGCCACAAAGTGCTCAATTTTCCCTGCTCAGCCCCCTTGCCCGGTTCTCATGTCCCGCTGTTCATCCTGGTGAACGGCGCTCCCGGCGGTGGCCGGAAAAAAGAAAGGAAAAGGAAATAACATTGGACAGACACGGCAGTTAACTGACCGGGTTCGTCCTCCCCTCTGCATTATTTCCTTTTCCACATTCTTTCCTTCGGGACTCGTGGCAGGCCCCTTGCTGGCCGCCCCGAACCCCATTGTCCCCTGACCGGTAGAGGGATTGGTTTCTTTCTCTTCATTTCTCGAGCAAACGGCTAACTCTCCTGTGGCCGCGTCCCAAGGGCATCAGAACATCCGGAAATGTTCCGCCCAGTCAGGTAGAGCCGAATATAAAAATTGGTTTATAAAATGTAAAGCACATTTTCGGAATTTGATTTTATCCAAGCTATTTAAATAAAAGTAGTTACGCATTCCTTACTGTTCCTTAAAACACGCTGTTTCAAAGCACAATGGAGTGTTGTGGAGGGATAAATAAGCCACTATCCCTTGTGACTTTGGTGCCGTGACAACCCCCGGGCCTCGAAAACGACCAGCCGAGCCGGGATCGCCAGGAAATCGGACCGGAAAAAGAATTATCGGACCATCGACGGCTCTTTGACGGGGAGAGAGAGAGCCCCCCCGCCAAGCGATTCCCGCCGCCCAGAAGAGACCCCGCTCTCACCTGTTGAGAAGGATGACGATTTCCCTGAGACTCCGGCCCTCGTCCTTGAGCTTGATGATCCGCTCGATCCTGGGAAACACCTTCTCGCTGTACAAACGGTGACCCGACTCTGTACGCTCAGCTTCTGTTATAAGTCCGAAGGTCGTATAGTTATGGATGGTCTGGCGGGTGAGGCCGGTATACCGCATGACCTCGCCGATCTTGTAGAGCTTCTTAGGAATCACCGGATCTCGACCCAACTGTTGGAGTTACTTTTGAAAACAAGTTTCTCTCGCTGCCTGCGCAAGACTTTAGCCGATGAACGCAGAGGGAATAAACCCTTTACCTGGAGCCAAGCCTAACCGTGAATAAAAAAATCAAGAAGAAGATCGAGGTGCTGAGAAAGAAACTCGACAGCCTGAGAAGGCAGCTCGCCGGCGCGAAGAAGCAGACCGATGAACCCGGAGAGGTGGAGCGCCTGAGCTCAGAGGTAGAGCAGGTGGAGGGCGCGCTCACCGAACTCAGGAACAGCTGAGCTTTACAGCAGCCAGACGAGTAACCGCACCCGGGCGAAACAAAGCAGAGGCGGCCCTTCTTCCTACAGCCAAAAAGAAAGAATCAAAATGAAACGGGCATGGATCGCACTTCTCCTGGCGGCATCGCTACCGCTCTTTGCAGAAGAGAAAGACTGGCCGCCAGCGAAAGACCTGACGGACAAAGGCAAGCGGCTCAAGAACCCGACGGCCAGCGGAAGACAGTTGGAGGTCTTTCAGCATGGGGTAAAGCCAGAGTGGGGATACAAGGCGCCCCAGCGGGATACCTTTGTCGTGATCCATCCGAAGAAGGCCCAGGAGCAGGCGCGACTTTACGTAGTCCTTCATTCGGCCGGGCACGATGTCATCTCGTGCGTGCAGTGCACACGCACTGTCGGCAATCACGACATCTATCGCTCGCCGGATGACTTCTACGCGCTCTATCTCGACTGTCGCGCCAACCGCGGCGACTGGTGGTGGGGCGGCATGCATCGAAGGGACGCTCGTCTCACAAAGAAAAACTCCGGGGCGAACCCTGCCCCGGTGGAAAAACGTGTGCTCGACACGGTCCGTTGGGTCATCAGCAAATACCAGATCGACAAGAACCGCGTGTATCTCTGCGGAAACTCGATGGGCGGCAGCGGGACGCTCGGAATCGGGATGCGCCGCGGCGATATCTTCGCGGCGATCAAGGCCAATGTTCCCGCCGGGATCGAGCACGTCTCCCATCGTATGGGCTTCCCTCCCCAGCCTGCTCCGCAGGATGTCAAGCTCCCCGACCCCCCGGTCGTGATCAACTATTCCGCCCAGAACGACGGCTGGTCCGCCGGCCATGACCTCTTCGCGAAGTCCATGAATGACCGGAGCTACGCCGTGTTCTTCTATTGGGGACCATTCGGTCACGCCAACAACCACGCGAAGATCAGCAAGGTCAACGACCTGATCAACTCTTTCGACTGGCTTGAGGTCAGGAAGAACGAAGCCTATCCCATTTTCACCAATGCCTCGACCAACGATAAGCTGCCGTGGCCGAACGACGTGCGCAACAAGGCCTCCGGCCAGGTCAACGCGTTCTTCCGCTGGAAGAACATCCGCGATGAGAACCATCAGCTCGAGATGTCGCTCTTCCTCCTGACCCCGGAACAGCTCAAGACCAGCTTCGAGATACCAGGAGAATCGAACGCGGATGTCTCTCTGCGCAGAATCCAGGACCTGTCGCTCAAACCAGGCGAGACCTTCAAATGGTCTTTTGGCGGCATGAAGGGTGAAGGCAAGACCTCTGCCGACGGGCTGGTCACGATTGCCGGCCTGAAGATCACGGCCCGGCCGACAACGCTGAAGATCAGCAGGTAGGACCCTCCAGCTGGCCTCTTGAGCATCCCGCTGACAGGAACCGGGTCCGAACGATGAAAACCAACTCATGAAACACCTGCCCCTGCTGGAAAAGAGAAAAATAGAAGCGCAGGTGCTCGCCCCCCTGATCAAGGCCTTCGAGGCCGAGTTCGGGAGAGAGAAGACCCATGCTCTCGTGGGCAAGGTGATCAGGAAGCTCGCCAGGCGCGATGGCAAGACCATCGGAGAAGAGCTGGAGGGGACGCCGATAGAAAAAGTAACGGCCCTGGTGCCGCGATTCAACGAAGGAGACGCCCTGGAAATCGAGGTCCTGAAGGAGGATGCATCCAGCTATGAATTCAACGTCACCCGCTGCCGCTTCGCGGAGTTTTACGAGGAGCTGGGCGCCCCCGAGCTGGGCCGTCTCCTCTCCTGCAACAGGGACTTCGCCCTGAGCGAGGGGGTCAGCTCCGAGCTCGAGCTTGAGCGCTCGCAGACCATCATGGAAGGCGCCCCCCACTGCGACTTCCGCTTCCGACTCAAAAACACGCAGCCGAAAGAAAAAGGCTGAGAGACCATCCATGTCGTTCGCTCACTTCACCCTCGCCACAAGGAACCCGCAGAAAACAGGAGCCTTCTTCGAGGCCACCATGGGCTACAGCCAGGTAGAGACCCCGGACAACTCTCCCCGCGACCTCTGCTGGCTGGAGATCGGCCCGGGACAACAGATGCACCTGGTGCGGGTTGACGACTTCGAGATCTCGGAGCATGAAAAAGAGTTCGGCCGCCACATCGCTCTCTTTCATGGCCTTGACGATTTTGACGCGCTCAAGCAACGCCTGGCGGACAATGGCGCCCGCCTCGTCGAGCCCCTGCGCGAGACACCCCATCAGCGCTTCTTCTTCGAGACCCCGGAGGGCTATCTCTTCGAGGTCATCGAGAGCCCCTGAGCTCCTCCCGGGCGCGCTTGTAGGCCTCGAAGAGCTCCCCCGCATAGGCGACGTAGTCAAAGTCGATGTCGGAGGCCACCGTCTGGATCACGGCCCAGAGGGTTTCTCGCAGAAGGGAAACGGCCTTCAGAATGCTGACCTGCCGGGCAACTGCCGGATCTTCACCACCGAAATACGCCGCCAGCAGCAGCCGCTCCTCGCATGGCTCCAGGCCGCAATTACCGCTGACCCCGGCGAGATCGAACAACGGATTGCCCATGCCGCCATATTCCCAATCCACCAGCCAGAGGCTCTTTCCATCATCGAGGATATTCGCCGCCAGCAAGTCATTGTGACAGAGAGCCGGCCTGAACGGCTCGAGCTCTTCTGAGAGACCATCGAGATCCTCCAGGATGGCAGCGAGCTGATCCGGCAGAACGGCTCCCAGCTCCTTCGCGTTACCGACATAGGTCCGGATGGTCTGGAAAGGACAGAAATAGAGCAGCTCACCTCGAAGCTCGGCGCGTGACTCATGCAGTCCTCGCAGCAGCCGGGCAAGCCTCGCCAGGGTACCCTCCTCCTTCACATCGGAGTCCTCGAGGGTTCGGCCCTCGATGTACTCGCTCACCAGCACCCCCTCCTCGTGGTAGACGATCGCCGGTGCCAGGCCGAGAGAAGCCGCCGCGGCCTGGCAGGCCCGCTCATTGGCCCGGTCGATGCCCAGCACCTTCCTGTCTTCACAAACGCGCGCCATGCGCTTTCCGGCGGAACAGCTGACCTTGTAGTTCCGGTTGGTGATTCCACCGGACAGCTCCTCGAGCTCAACGCCTGAGCCCCAGCACGGAAGAGAGAGGATTCTCTCTTTACTCATCTGCCTTGGCCTTCCACGCCCCAGGGATCGCGAAGACTCCCCGCTTCTTCATGACACATCCTCTCCACTCCAGCGCCCATCGACCAGTCGGTACAGGCCGGCCCCGGGATTCCTGTCGCCCAGCTCCACTGGAAGCCTGTCCGCGCGAACATTGTCATAGCACTCCAGCGCGGCGAAACGACGGATGGAGCCGGGTATTCCAACCGCGGTGAAGCCGGGATGGCCGGTGGCGGGAAAAGGCCCACCATGATTCATCGCCGAGCTGACCGCCACGCCGGTGGGCATCTTGTCGTTGAGGAGCCTTCCCACCCGACTGCGCAGGTTCCTGGCAATCGAGGTGTAGAGAGCATCATCTCCACCCTCGGCACAGGAATAGATAGCGCCTGTGAGGTTCCCCTCGATCACCTTGCTGATCTCGACCAGCTCCGCCTCATCGGCGGCCTCGACAATCAGCCCGGCATTGCCGAAGGCCTCCCGCTGCAGGGCTTCGGGCTGCCGGAGAAAGCCCTCCCCGGAAACCTGGAGAAGCGTATTCTGAAAACGGAAGCCGGCCCCGTCGGCAGGAGCGCCCCCGGCAAGCAGCTCGGCCCCGCAGGCCACAAGCGCCTCGACCGACTCGCCAAGACCAGAGACCACTCTCTCACCGAGAAGACAGCCGGGCTCGGTCTCTTCAAAACCGGCCGTCGCCCCGGAGATGAATTGCCTCGAAGACTCTGAAGCAACCACCACTGTAATACCCGGGTTGGTACAAAACTGTCCGGCGCCCATCAGAACGGATGTAACATACTCGCCAACCAATTCCTCCCCACGCGACTCGAGAGCGCGTGGGAGAATAAAGATGGGATTGATGCTCGACAGCTCGAGATAAATCGGCTTTCCGGCCTTGTCGGCCGCAGCCTTCAGGGTGAGGCCGGAGGAGCGGGCACCGGTATAGCCCGTGGCGCCAATCCCCGGATGGGAGACGAGAAACTCGCCATCCTCATGGCTGAGTCGGTAGAGCATCTGCACCGTCGCCGGAGGCAGGCCCGTGTCTTCCAAAGCGGCGTGAGCCTGCTCGGCCAGCAGCCGGGAGGTCCCGGGATGGCTCGAATGCGCCTTGGCGATCACCGGGTTCCCTGCCGCGACCGCGGCGGCGAAATCTCCGCCTGAGATACCGTTGAAAGCCAGGGGGAAATTGTTCGGTCCGAATATCGCGACGGCGCCGCCGAGCGGCCCCAGCCGCGAGCGGATATTTGTTTCTGTATCAATGGTCGCCTCCATCCAGGTACCCTCGCGCGCCGCCGCGGCGGCCTGGCGAAGCTGTCCCGTCGTCCGGGGGAGCTCGACATCCCGCAGCCGCGGAGACAGGGGCAGGCCGGTTTCTCGGCTGGCCATCTCGGCGATCTCATCCGCATTGGCATCGATCCTGCCCGCATAGGCCTCAAGGAAAGCGGCCCGCGCTCCAGCCTCAAAATCGAGAAGCGCATCGGCTGCCCCGGCGGCGGCCTCGACGGCGGCCTCCAGGTCAGCCCTCGAGCTCACGGGGTAATCACCCTCAACCGGTTTTCCGGTAGAAGGATCCATCGCCTGGAAAGAACCCGCCGCATCCGCCTCTCGCCACTGTCCGGCGAGCAGGACTGGGAAGTTCGTCATTGCCGACCTCGCTCTCTTTGAACACCACTGAATTCGTAAAAGGTCCGCTATCCTAAAGAATCCGCGCCTTTTCGTCCATCCGCAGAACGACTCTAAACTCCCGTTCTTCGCCAACTCAACAGGCCGGAGCCCCGCGCACAAGATTCCCGATTTTTTGGACAGACGCTCGCAGAGCAAATGTAGAATAGATGTCTGGGTCTCATCCATTTCTCGAGTGGCTTACACGAAATGAAAAAATACCTGTCCATCCTGCTCATATTCCTCTTCGGTCTCCTGGCCGGCGTCTGCATCCGCTACCAGGACCGGATCGCGCTGGCCATCGACCTCGCCCCGGTCAGAGGAGGAGACGTCAACGCCGACGGAATGATCAACATCACCGATGCCGTCTACCTGTTGACCTTCCTCTTCTCCGGTGGAGAGCCTCCGCCCCCCCTGCCGGAATCGCGTCCGGTAACCACCCTCTACGTCACCAGGCATTTTGAGAAGGGGTCGGGAAATGATCCTGGATTGACCGAGGCCGGCCAGCGCCGGGCGCGGCTGCTGGCCCAGATGCTGGCCAACGCCGAGCTTTCCTGCTTTATCACCAGCGAGCTCCGCAGAACAATCGAAACCATCATTCCGCTGGCGGAGAGCTACGGGGTAACCGAAGACGATTTCCAGAAAATTGGCGCGATCGACGCCGTGGTCGATTATGTCCGCTCCCTGCCGCAGGGCTCCAACGCCATCCTGTCGCACCACAGCTTCACCCTGCACCAGATTCTCACGGGTCTCTGTGTACCCGGGCACGACAGCATCCGCATCAGTGGAAGCGCCTACGATAATCTCCTGGTCGTGCTCTTCCCGGCCGGCGGCACCCCGAAGCTGCACCACCTCAAGCACGGCGAACTCCCCGAGCCCTGTCCGGAGGCCGAGCCTGTCCCGGTGCTGCCTGAGCGAAACTGATCCGCGCCGCCGCGGGCGGTGGCCTGGAAAAAAATCAACCTTTCGCCAGGCTATAGTCGCTCTGCTGATGGAAGCCATCGATCTTCAGGACGCCTTCCGGATGAGCCTCGAGAACACCCCAGGCATTATTGCCTTTTGAAAAAGCTCCCTCGATGAGAGCCGCCAGCGTCACGTAGTGCACAGAACCGATGACCTTGTGATCATTGACATGGTTGTGTCCCTGGAAAACCGCGAGCACCCGGCCGGAATCTTCAAGAATTTTTCTCACCTTCGCAGCACTGCGAACCCCGTAGCTCCCCCCCACGTCAAGACGCTGATGGGCAAAGATGATGGCCGGCTTTCCCGTCTTCTTCAGATCTGCGGCCAGCCATTTTCTCTCCTCGGGCGGAATTTCGGTATCCGTCCACTTGAAATTTTTTCGTCCGTATGGAACTCCATCGGCCCGGAAGCAGGCATCGAGAACCACAAAGTGGAGCTCGCCCCGGTCAAAAGAGTAGTAGGCGCGCTTCGACTTTTTCCGCTGCCCGCAGCTCGCGAGAAACTCCTCCTTCTTCAACCTGGAGACGCAGTGGTTCCCGAGAACGTAATGGCGGTCTCCCTTGAAGCGGGAGAACTCCGCCTCGATCTTGCGCACATAGTCGAGCTCCTTCTCGAGCGTGGGAGCCTCATCGACAAAATCCCCCAGCTCGACCGCGAAGTCCGCCTTCACCCCGTTGAAATGGTCCACCGCCGGGCGGATCTTGCGCAGGGAATCACGGTAATGGCGATTGCCCGCGGTGGCCTTCTCCGCATAGTGCAGGTCCGTGATGATGCCGATCTTCAGCAGGGGCCTCGACCTCTCCGCGACAACCCTCCCAAGCGCGGCCCCGCCAGGCCCCAGAAAGAGGCTGCCGCCTGCGAAGGCGGCTCCCGCGAGAAATCCCCTCCGGCTGGCGACCCCCCTGCTGCCGTAAACTGTACTTCGGTCGTTCTTCTGCATGGATGCACTCCCGGTATGGTGAAACGAGCCGCGGCCTCAACCAGCCTTAATCTACACGGTCGCCGGCGCCTCGGCCACATCCGAGCCCCCTGATGGCGTAAAGTCGCCCGGAGTTGAACTTACCCACGGATTCTCTGCCCATGTTAGGATCGAATCCATGACCAGCGGAAAGCCAGACGGCCTGTTTACCGGTTTCGGATTCGGAGCAATCCAGGCCGGGCTCTTCACCCTTGAGGCCCTGCGAAAAAACGCCTTCGAGCAGGTAGCTGTCTGTGAAATATCGGAGCCCCTGGTAGAGAACGTTCGGCAGAACGGCGGACTCTTCACGGTTAACGTAGCCCATGAAGATGGGATCGAGAGGGTCGAGCTGGGGCCCATAGAGATCCTGAACCCAAACTCCGAGGCCGACCGGGAGCTGATTGTAGAGAGGCTCTCCCGCTCCAGCGAGGCCGCCACGGCTGTGCCCTCGGTAGACCTCTACACCGCCGGGGGAGCCGGCAGCATCCGGGGACTCCTGGCCGAGGCCCTGCGATCAGAGCGGGAGGCCCCGCTGGTGGTCTATACGGCCGAGAACAACAATCGGGCCGCGGAGATCCTCGAGGAGGACGTACGCGCAGAGGCAGGACTTCCCCAGAGGCTCTTCGACAAGAGAATTTCATTCGTGAATACGGTGATCGGGAAAATGAGCGGCATCATCTCCAACCCGGAGGAGATCACAGCCAGGGGAATAGCGCGGCTGGTACCGGGACACGACTCCGCGATCCTGGTCGAGGAATTCAACCGGATCCTTGTTTCAACCCCGGGCGGAAACCACGCGGCCGACTGGCGGCCGGCCTTCACGAGCTTCGAGACCAGGAGAGAGCTGCTGCCCTACGAGGAAGCGAAGCTCTACGGACACAATGGCGTCCACGCCATGGGCTCCTACCTGGCCAGCCTTCTCGGAAAAACCCGCATGGATGAGCTCGGCCTGGTTCCCGGCGCGGTTGCTTTTCTTGAGCGTGCCCTTGTCGACGAGGCCGGGGCGGCGCTGCTCCGCAGGCACGCCGGGCTTGATGAGCTCTTCACCCCGGAGGGCTTTGCCGAATACGCCGCCGAGCTCATCCCCAGGATGCTCAACCCGCACCTCGGCGACCTGGTGGCCAGGGTGGCCAGAGACCCCGAGAGAAAGCTGGGGTGGAACGACCGGCTCGTTGGAACACTCCGCCTGGGCATCGAAACCGGGGTGGACATGCCGCGCTTCGCCCTCGCAGCGGCAGCCGCGTTGCGTTATCTCGCCCCCCCGGCGGCAGAGCCCGCGACGGCCCTGGAATGCATCTGGAAAAAAGATATCCCGCCGGCAAAAGAGGCCGCCGTGATTTGCGCTCTCATTGAGGCCGCCCATGAAAAGTTGAGTACTGCCAGGGTGGAAGATCTTTTTACTTCGCCCGAAGTCTTCGATTCGTAGATAATCCCGCCTGCGAAAAACCACCACAGAGAGCGAAAAAAATGGCTCACCCAATCCTGATGCCCAAAGCCGGACAGAGCATGACCGAGGGCAAGATCGTCACCTGGCTGAAAAAAGAAGGCGACCCTGTCGAGAGAGGCGCGCCTCTGCTCGAGATCGAAACGGACAAGGCGAACCTTGACGTCGAGGCGACCGAGGAGGGCGTCCTGCGCCTGATCGCCCACCAGGAGGGCGAGACCGTTCCCGTGCTGACCGTCATCGGCGTCATCGGAGAACCTGAGGAAGAAATTGATCTCGATGCCCTGCGAAGCCAGCATGAGAAGCCGGCGGAGGAGACGAACGAAACCGAAAAAAAAGCGGAGCCGCCCACCCCTCCCGTTGAAAAGCCCCGCCCCCTGAAGGCGGCGAAGAGCGAGGGGGAAGAGAAGATCTCGCCGCCGCAAGCGGTGGCGGCCGGAGCCTCCGCCTCGGTGACAATCGTGCGCCAGCCCGCCCCGAGACTGGATGACGGCAGGCGGGTCGCCGCCTCGCCACTCGCCAGGCGTCTTGCGGCGGAGCGTGGAATTGACATCCGCTCGCTCGAGGGAAGCGGCCCTGGCGGCCGGATTCTCAGGCGCGACGTCGAACAGGCGCCGGCAAATGGACAGGCGGGCGGAACCGCGCCGGCCGCGCAGCTCACCTACCCCGAGCCTGTAGAGAGGCCGCCCGCGAAGGTGGCCCTCGACGGTATGCGCGGAGCCATAGCCAAGGCTCTCCAGCACTCCAAGAGTACCATCCCTCATTTTTATACGACCATCGCGATCGACATCTCCGAAGCCCTGACGCTGAAGACCTCGCTGGCAGCCAACGGTGTCCGGGTGACGATCAATGATCTCGTCCTGAGAGCCTGCGTACTCGCCCTGGCCGATGAGCCTGGAGTCAACTGCCGTGTAGCAGAGGATCACATCGAGTATCCCGAAGAAATCAACCTGGGCATCGCCGTCGGCAATGACGACGGCCTGGTGGTGCCGGTAGTCCTCGGCGCCCAGGTCCACGACCTGGAAGCTCTCGCGGCCGAGACCGGGAGGGTCATCGAGCAGGCCAGGGCGGGCAAGCTCACCGGCAGCGGCCAGGGTACCTTCACGATCTCCAACCTGGGAATGTTCGGTATAGAGTCCTTCACCGCCATCATCAACCCTCCGGAGGCGGCCATCCTTGCCGTTGGAGGAATTCACCAGGAGGCGGTTCCGGCCAACGACGGATTCGTATCCAGGCCAATACTCAGGGTGACGCTGTCCTGTGACCATCGGGCCATCGATGGATTCATCGCAGCCCGGTTCCTGTCGCGTATCCGGTTCTTACTCCAGACCGCGCGGCTCTGAGAGCGACGGCTCGAAGACCGGCTCCTCCCTGAGAGCTCGATGGAGCTCGACAATCCCGCCGCCCACCGCGAGCCGCAGCGGCAGGCCCAGGCAACGCTGCAGCTCTTCGTACACCAGGACGCGAAGCTCCCCGGGCGAAGGTAGCCTGTCGGCGGGCAGCTCCTTTTGAAGACTCGTAACTCCCGCATCGGAGATCCCGCAAGGAACGATGGCCCCGAAACCCCTGAGATCATTCCTGAAGTTGAGCGCGAAACCGTGGGAGGTGATCCAGCCATTACAGCGCACTCCCATGGCGGCGATCTTTCGCAGCGGAGAGCCGGCGATCCAGACACCTGTCCGCTCCTCGATCCGGACGCCCTCCAGGCCGAGCCGGCCCAACACTCCGATAATCCCGTCTTCGAGAGCGCGCAGGTAGAGATGAATATCTCTACGGCAGAGCGTGTCATTCAGGTCAACAACGGGATAGCCGACCAGCTGCCCAGGCTCGTGGCAGGTGATATCGCCTCCCCTTGGAGTCTGGACAACGGTCACTCCGTCGGCCTCGAGGTCCTCTACCCGCAGAAGCAGGTGATCTGAGCCGCCGGAGGTTCCCAGGGTGATCGTTGGCGGATGCTCCAGCAACCAGAGGAGATTTTCAAGACTCCCCTCCTGCCGTAACCCGACCAGGATTTCCTGGACCGACACCGAATGCCGATAATCAACGGACAAACTTTCGCCCGGGCCGGGGCAGTTAGCGTGAACAACCATAGCGGGTTATGATATCATGACTCGATTACCATCTGAACGCATCCGCTGGAAGTTACAGCGGGAGACTCCCACGGAATTTTTGCAGATCCCGGGTAAAAAGTGGCAGAAAAGAACGACAAACAGGAAGACTCCGGCCTGAAGCCCAAGGACCCGGGCTCGCCTGCGCGAAAATCCGGCCTGAACATCTTCCAGATCGGCCTTATCGCCATGCTCGCAGTCATCATGTTGAGCATTTTCCTGTCGAAAAATAAGAATGAAGCCGACCTGAACCAGTTCCTCGAGCACCTCGGTGCGGGACACTTGAAGTGGGTTCAACTCGAGGACGAAGAATTTGTCGGCGTGATGCAGATCCCGGATGACTACAAGCCCTCCGCGGTGGCGCCGGCCAGCAAAGACGAAGGCGAAGAACAAAAAGAAGGCGGCGATAACAAGCTCGACATCACCCTCGCACCCTTCGTAAACGAGCTTCCCTCCGGAGAGCCCTTTCGCTTCACCACCCCCGCGGTCAGGAACCCGCAGAAGAGGAAAGAAATCCTCGATCTTCTCGAGGAAAAAAACATTCCGACGAAGATCGTCTCATCCACCGGGTTCTGGTCCAGCATACTCATCTGGGTGTTCCCCTTCGGCCTGATCATCTTCCTGTGGATCATGATGATGCGCCAATCCGGCCAGCTCGGGCGAACAGCTATGTCCTTCGGGAAGACCCGCGCAAAGATGGCGGGAGAGTCCGACGACAAGGTAACCTTCGCTGATGTCGCTGGCTGCCCGGAGGCCAAGGTGGAGCTGATGGAAGTCGTTGATTTTCTCAAGACGCCCGAGAAATACCAGGTCCTCGGCGGCAGGATGCCCAAGGGAATGCTTCTCGTAGGCCCCCCCGGTACCGGCAAGACCCTCATGGCCCGCGCAGTTGCCGGCGAAGCGGCAAGACCCTTCTTCCAGCTCAGTGGATCTGATTTCGTCGAGATGTTCGTAGGAGTCGGAGCCTCCCGGGTAAGAGATCTCTTTGAGCAGGCCAAGAGCAAGGCCCCCTGTATCGTATTCGTCGACGAGCTGGATGCGGTAGGCCGCCAGCGCGGTGCCGGGCTCGGCGGAGGTCATGATGAGAGGGAGCAGACCCTGAACCAATTGCTTGTCGAGATGGACGGCTTTGACACGACCTCGGGAGTTGTCTTCCTGGCCGCGACCAATCGTCCGGACGTCCTGGATCCCGCGCTCTTGAGACCGGGAAGATTTGACCGCCAGATCGTCATCGATGCGCCCGACCTGGAGGGCCGAAAGGCGATCCTCGAGGTTCACGCCAAGAACAAGACCCTTTCCGACAATATCGACTTCGCCCTGATCGCCGCGAACACATCCGGCTTTACCGGAGCGGATCTCGCCAACCTTCTCAACGAGGCCGCCCTGATGGCAGCCAGGATTAACGCCACAGAGATCTCCCAGGCGGAGCTGGACGAAGCTGTTGAACGCGTGATCGCCGGCCCGGAGCGCCGCAGCAGGAAGCTTGGGAAAGAAGAGCTCGAAAAGGTGGCCTACCACGAGGCCGGCCATGCCCTTGTCGCCGCCTTGTGCGAGAACGCTGACCCGGTCAGAAAAATATCGATCATTCCCCGCGGCCACGCCGCTCTTGGCTACACGATGCAGACCCCTGAAGAAGATCGCTACCTGACAAGCAAGCCGGACCTCCTCGACAGGCTCAAGGGCCTGCTGGCCGGCAGGGCTGCCGAGCTCCTTGTCTTTGAGGAGCTCTCCACCGGAGCCTCAAACGACCTTGAACGTGCGACCCATATTGCCAGGAGCATGGTCTGTCGTTTCGGTATGAGCGAAAAACTCGGACCGGTCGTCTACGGAAAAGATAACCAGCAGGTATTTCTTGGCAGAGATATGATGCAGGAAGAGCGCAACTTCAGCGAGAAGACGGCCCAGGATATCGACGATGAGGTCAAGAGGCTGATCGCAAGCGCCAACGAAGAGGCTATGACAATCCTGGAGACCAACAGGATCTGCCTCAACCGGATAGCGGAAACCCTCCTCGAGAAGGAGGTCATGCAGGGCGAAGACCTCGACAGCCTGCTCAAGGAGCTGCTGGGTGAAGGGGCGCTGCCGCGAGCGAACGGCCGGACCGAAGCTTCGATGCCGACCCCGCCGACAACGGCAGCCGAGATGGGTGATGCAGAAGAGACCTCCAACCCCGCGGCCTGAACCCCGCGGCCGCAACAAGAGCCCTGCTGCCGGGCCCCTCCCATTTGCCCCTGGCTGAGAATCCACGCCGTCCTTCAAGCGGGCCAGAGGGTCGGCCCTCGGCAGGACGAACGAACCCCTCCCGACTCAGATGGCCTCTGAGCCGCGCTCGCCGGTCCTGATCCGGATGACATCCTCGAGCGGCTGCACAAAAATCTTGCCGTCGCCGATGGTACCTTCCGGACCGGTTCGGCCTCCGCGGATAATCGCCTCGATGGTCGGTTCAACGAACTCCTCGTTCACAGCGATATCTATCCGGACTTTGGGCAGCAGATTCACCTCGTACTCGTGACCCCGATAGACCTCGGTGTGGCCCTTCTGCCTTCCGAGTCCCTTGACATCGCCCACCGTCAGGCGAAAGACCTCAACCTTGCTGAGGGCCTCCTTGACGGCTTCCAGCCGCGCAGGCTGAACAATTGCAGTTATAAGTTTCATCGGAGCCTGCTCTTGCCTTTCTAAAAACCTCCGAGATCAGTCAAGCCCGCTTACAGGAGCTTGAGGCGACGCTAACGCGCCATACAAACCATCCCCAACATAATCCGCAGGCTCGCAAGGGGCAAGTCATTAACCCCTGCCGGGAGGGGGCATCTTGACCCTTGCGATCAGCGCTTTCTCAATCCTGGCCATTCGCTCCCGGCTCTCGATCTTTTTTCCATCAGAATCAAGAACGTAAAAAAAACCCCGGGCGCGGCTGGCGATCGTCGAGATCTTCGCCGCACGCACATCCAGGCCGAGTTGACTGAGAACGCTGGCCTCATCATGCAGGAGTCCTGTGCGATCTCCCGCGTTGATCTCGATCACGGTACAGACCTCCGAGACCGAATTGTTATACTTTACCGAGGGTCCGTAGAGCGGGCGCTGGTACTTCAGCATGGGGCTGTAGCGATTCGTCTTCCGCCAACGCTCGATGAGAGCCTCAACATCCTCCTCGCCCGCGACCACAGCCTCCAGCTTCGTACGGATATTCTCAATCCTCGACTTTACGGGCACCCCGGTCTCATCTGCGACCTCGACATGGAATAGATCAACAGCCACCCCGTCACTTCGAGAGAAGACCCTGGCTCCCAGCACGTTAAGACCCTCGGAGTAGAGAACCCCGGTAATATCTGAAACCAGGCCATTGCGGTCCCCCCAGCAGATCGTGATCTCGTAGAAATCAAGGAAGCTGGCCTGGCGAATCTGCACCTTCCCCGTCTCCTGCAGCGCCGCCACCATATCGGCATGAACCAGCATTCTCTCCGGAACGATCTCTCGTCGATAAGAAGGCGTCCCGATGGACTCGCAATGTTCCTTCACTCGACGGCAGGCCTCCGCCTCGAGCCCGGAGGCCGCAAGCATCTCTTCGAGACTTTGCTCGAGGGGCCCACCTCCCCTCATATACCCCAGCGTGCGCTCGTAGAGATCCGAAAGCTGCGCTCCTTTCCAGCCGGTCCAGACTCCCGGGCCAACGCTGCTGATGTCCACATAGGTCATCAGGTAGAGCATCTTCAGCCTCTCCTCGGAGCCGACGAGGCGAGCGAAAGACTCAATAACGCCGGCCTCGGAATAATCCTGGCGCTCGGAGACCTTGAACATCCGCAGATGACGGTAGACTAGAAATTCAACCGTGTCCGCCGTCTCTTCAGCCAGGCCAAAACGCTCACAGATCAGCCCGGCAGCGTCCGATCCGCTGACCTCGTGGTTCCCCTCGAAGGCCTTGCCGATATCATGAAGAAGCAGGGCCAGGCGCAGGGGAACCGGATCCCGAAGGCTCTGGAAGATTTCCCGAAAGGGCCGGCCCTCCTCCTCCACATCCTCCCGCTGAAGCGAATCCAGCTTCTCGAGTGTCCTCAGGGTGTGCTCATCAACAGTGTAGTGATGATGACCACCAAAATTAACTAGCCCCTCCAACCTGGAAAACTCAGGGATGATCCTGCTGAGCACTCCGGTCCGCCGCATCCCCCGAAGAACCTTGGAGACGCCGGATTCTTCGCGAAGAATCGACAGCAGCACCCGGTTGATGACCATTGAGCGCGTGAAATCGAACTTGTCATCCGCAAGCCGGTAGCGAATCCATTCACGTAATTCCTGGCTGAGGGGACAATCGAGACGATGCGCCTCAACAAAAAAACCGACGATCTCCTCGGCTATAGATTCCGCCGGAGGCTCAACCCTCAGGTAGAGCTTACCGTTGTAAAACCGCAGATAGGAACCAACCGGGTTGATGAAGAACCTGCGCTTGAGCCGCTGGCCCAGGGGTAGATCCTCTGAAGCCTCTATATAGTATTTCAAGAACTGGTAGGTATTACGCGCATGGTAGAAATAATCAGCCATGAGTCCTTCGACCGAATGGCGGCTATCTCCATCGTAGAAGAGGTTCTTCGCCACCTGCCGGACAGATTCATCTTCGAGTATCTCCTGTCGTCCGCCGGTCAGGAAATGCAGTTCGCAGCGCACCCTGAGATAGAAGACGTAGGCCTCTCTCAGGCTGATGACCCGCCCGGGAGAAACAACGCTCTTCGGGCTGAATCCCTCGAACCCGATGCTGCCATTGCGGATGTTTTCCACCCAGAGAACGCGTTGAATATCCCGAAGAGCCCCCACCCCATCCTTGAGATGAGGCTCCAGGATATAGATGGTTCGCCCCTCGGTATCCAGCGAGCCCCGGATCTGCTCAATCTTGCTGACGGCAAACTTTGACCCTTCCTTGCGGCGGTACCTGTCGACCACGCTGGAAAGAAACCGTTTGTACAGCCGCCTGCTGCCGGCAACCAGGCTGTTCTCCAGCAAGGTCGCGCCGGTGATGGGATTGTCGACCATGTACTCGTAACATTCAGCCAGGGTCCGAACGGAATGACCCAGGTCAAAGCCGCAATCCCAGAGAAGGGTAATGAACCTCTGGATCTCAGCATCGTGGGCTCGCGATTCTCGAAGAATCAGGATGTCCAGATCTGAGTAGGGACAGAGCTCGCGGCGGCCGTAGCCGCCTACCGCGACCAGGGAGATGTCCTCTCCTCCGGAAAACTGCCGCTCGAAAAGACCTGCCAGGACACCATCCATGTCAGCGGCATAGGAACCGACAACCTTGAAAGGGTCCTCTCCTGCGCGGTGCTTCTGAAGCGCCGACTCGAAGTAGCGGGCCACCGCAGCCCTGGTCTTCTCGATAATAGTTGGAGATTCCGACATGGAATGAAGAGGAGGCTTTCCTCGCAAGAGAGTGGGAAATGAAAATGCTCCCGGCGGCCCGATAGGACCAACCGGCCGGGGCCGAGTATGGCATACTCTTTTCGCAGCAATCAAGCGCCCCTGCTTGCAGCCCTCTTTTCGTGGGCGTCCCTCCGGGGGGTAGATTGCCCGGTCAATGATCACTGGAAAAGACTCATGAGCGTCACCATAGCGATTGTAGGGTGTCTCGACACCAAGGGTGAGGAGATGACCTACCTGCGGGATGTGATCGAGACGGCTGGAAGCGGCGCCTGGGTAATAGACACCGGGGTTCTCGGGCCGCCCGCCTTCGAGGCGGACACCTCGCGCGAGGCCGTCGCTGAGGCGGGAGGCTCCTCCCTCGAAGAGCTGATCGCAAAAAGCGACCGAGGCCAGGCGATGGAGGTTATGAGCCGGGGCGCGGCGGCTCTCGTTCGCGAGCTCTTCACCAGCTCTCAAATAGATGGAATCATCGCAGCGGGCGGATCGGCCAATACGACAATCGGAGCCGCCGCCATGCAGTCCCTTCCCATCGGGTTCCCGAAGGTGCTCGTATCGACACTCGCCTCCGGAGATGTCTCCGGCTGGGTGGGAACCAGGGACATCACGATGATGTATTCCGTTGTCGACATTGCAGGCATCAACCGGATCTCTGCCGCGATACTCCGCAACGCCGCCAATGCCGTAAGCTCGATGGCCGCCGGAAAAAGGGAGGTGGAGTCCTCGCGGCCGCTTATCGCGGCCAGCATGTTCGGAGTGACGACCCCCTGCGTAACAGAGGCCCGCGGGATTCTCGAGGAGGCCGGCTTCGAGGTGATCGTCTTTCATGCCACCGGAACGGGCGGAAAGACCATGGAGGCCCTCATCGAGGAGGGCTATTTCACCGCCGTTCTTGACCTGACGACCACGGAATTGGCGGACGAACTGGTCGGTGGGATCCTAGGCGCTGGCCCGAGCCGCCTGACAGCCGCAGGCTCTCGCGGAATTCCCCAGGTTGTCTCTGTCGGAGCCACCGACATGGTCAATTTTTCGAGCGTTACCCCTCCCGGCTTTGAAGACCGGCTCTTCTACAAGCACAACCCGACAGTTACCCTGATGAGAACCACGGCAGATGAATGCGGGAAGCTGGGCGGCGAGATCGCCGCCAAGGTCGCCGCGGCAAAGGGCCCGGCGGCCATCCTGTTGCCTCTGGCCGGTGTCTCATCAATCGACAAGGAGGGAGAGGCGTTTGATGATCCGGATGCCCGGGAGGCTCTCTTTGAGTCCATTCGTAGAAACAGTGGAGATGCGGAGGTCATCGAGCTGCCCTTCCACATCAACGATCCCGAGTTCGCCGCGGCCGCCGCGCGGCGGCTGATTGAGCTGATCAACCAGTCGGACGCCTAACCCCGCCCGGGAGGCCTCAGGCAATGACATCTTTCACTACCTTGCCGTGAACATTGGTCAGTCGAAAATCCCGGCCGCTGTAGCGGAACGTCAGACGTTCGTGATCGATACCCATCAGATGCAGGATGGTGGCATGGAAGTCGTGGATGTGTACCTTCCTGTCGATAGCGTACCAGCCGAAGTCATCGGTCGCGCCATGAATGTGCCCCCCCTTCACCCCGCCGCCCGCCATGCAGAGCGTATAGCCGTAGGGATGATGCTCACGTCCGCCAGGGCGAGAGCCTGCATGGCGAATACGGTCCATACAAACAGGAGGGTCGTTTGAATCATCTGCGTGTAGGGCAAGGTCATCTTTTGAGTTCGTTGAAAGAACCCGGTAACTGTGCGAACCTGTTTCCAAAACAACCGGCTGATAACCAAAAATATCATGTTGATGCCGGTATTGTCGAACGTGTTTCACAGATGCGAAACAAACCTGGAATCAACTGGTGAAAAGACAGGCGGTTAACTGACCTCATGGCTATCGAACGCGGCGAAATACTCACACGGCTCCGGTCCCAGATCGAAAAGAAAATACCCATCATCGGCGCCGGCGCCGGAACGGGTATCTCCGCCAAGTTCTGCGAGCAGGGAGGGGTCGACCTGATCATCATCTACAACTCCGGGCGATTCCGCATGGCGGGAAGAGGCTCCCTCGCCGGCCTCCTCCCCTACGGCGATGCCAACGCCATCGTCAAGGAGATGGCCAGCGAGGTGCTGCCGGTGATCGTGGACACGCCGGTGCTTGCCGGCGTCTGCGGAACAGACCCCTTTCGGCTGATGGATGTCTTTCTTCCCGAGCTGAAGGCTATGGGCTTCTCCGGCATCCAGAATTTCCCAACCGTAGGACTCTACGATGGCAGGCTGCGGCAGAACCTCGAAGAAACCGGCATGGGCTACGGACTCGAGGTCGAGCTGGTGCGCAAGGCCAACGGGCTCGACCTGCTGACCGCCCCCTATGTCTTCGAACCATCCCATGCGGCCGACATGGCGGCCGCCGGAGCGGACATCCTCGTTCCGCACATGGGCCTGACCACCAAGGGCTCCATCGGAGCCAGCACCGCGCTAGGTCTTGAGGACTGCCCGGCCATCATCGATGCCATGGCCTCGGCGGCGAAGGCGGTCCGGGAGGATGTGATCGTGCTCTGTCACGGCGGCCCCATCAGCGAGCCGGCCGATGCCCAGTACATCCTTCAGAACACCAGCGCGATCGATGGCTTCTTCGGGGCATCATCCATCGAGCGCCTGGCGACAGAGCCGGCCATCCGCGACCAGGCGGCCGCCTTCAAACAGCTCACCTTCTGAAGGGGCTGGGGCGACTCTGAAAAAAGCCGGTAGGCCTGCGCAGGCTGTTGCCGAGGGTCTCTTCGAGCTCGCCAAGAATCCGCCTCTCGTGACGCAAAAGCATGCGTCCGCCATAGGAATACTGGTGAACGCGGTGGATCATCTCCCGGGAATTTTCCTGCTCCCCGGTCTCCCAATAGGCCAGGGCGAGGTAGAGGTAATGGGCCGCGTAATTTGGAGGAAAGCTCGGGGAACGAAGCCCAAGGTAGGCGAGTAGATCAAAGCCCTCTCCAGCTTCATCGCAAAGCTGATCGAGGTAGTCCGGATCGGAGACTGCTGACCGGAGGAACTCAAAGGCCTCCTTCGTTTCCGATCTTCGAAAATGAACCCAACCCAGCGTATTGAGGATGGCCTGGTTCCTGCACTCGAGCTCATGAGCTTTCCGTGCGAAAGTGAGCGCCATCCCGAGATCTTTTCCCCGCAACGCCCTGAACCAGGCGGCCTGGTTCAGAAGCGGCAGGCTCTCTCCCTTCTCCCCCATCGCCACGTCGACAAGCTCGATCAGCCTGTCAAGCAGAAGCTCGACCTCCTCGCAATAGCCGAGCTCAGAATAGACCGCGTCGTATAGGCTGAAGCCGGCCTCGGCCTGGAGCTCAGGGTCCTCCAGGGGCTGGCTCTCCCAATAGCGAATGGCCTCCTCAGGGCGCCCCGCCTCAGCCTCCCATACGACGATGCTCAAGCCGGCCCGGTCGCCGCCAAGTGAACGCGCCCGCAGGCGCGCGGCCGCCGCGGCATCCTCATCCCCGCGAGCCTGCGCGGCATGAGAGTTCCAGAGCTGCCAGGACCAATCCATGAACGGGCAGGCGATTCCATAGACCCCCAGGCAGAAGGTGAAAACACATACCGTCACCGCGACAACTCCCTTCCGACCCATGCCGGTTTCCTGCTGAGCTGGCGGGCGGCTGAAAAAAAACAACGCGGCGAAGACCCCGGAAAAGAGCCCTCCGAAGTGAGCCGAATCAGCGATGTCGACTCCCGACGATTCCCACATAAAAGATTCAAAGAGAAACAGGGTGCTGATCACCAGGAGCCCGCAATAGAACCGCAGCCCCAGCTCCAGGTACCCATCTTCCTTCCGGCCCATGCGGCAGGCCAGGTACATCCCGAGAAGACCGCAGAGAGCGCCGGAGGCCCCGATGCCGATTCCCCCCCTCGCGACAGCCTGGTAGGTAAGTGAACCCAGCAGGGCAAAGATCAAATAGCACGCGAGATAACGCCACGGACCCAGCCAGCGCTCGATAGCTTTTCCAAAGAGAATGATGCCCATCAGGTTGCAGCCGAGGTGGAGCCAGTTGGCGTGAAGGAAGCTGCAGCTAAGAAGACGCCAGAGCTCGCCCTCCCAGATCTTCGAACGATCCTGGCCCAGGTTTTCAAGCGCCCAGAAGCTCGCTGAGGCGCCCAGGGCCTCCTGCACGACATGAGCCACGACCAGGACGAAAGCAATGGCGAAGGTCGCCAGCGGATAGGGCTTCCTGACCCAGGGCTTCCCAGATTTCTTTGAAGACGCCCCTTCCACACGATCCTCTTGCTGAAGAGAGGCCTCTTGCTGAAGGGGATCGAATGAAACTTCCCGCCCTGGCTGGCTGATTGGCTCCTGCGATGACAAGACGAGACTCTCCTGGAGTTCAGATTTACGACACCAGGGCGGCCAGGGGGGGAAACCGCCGGCCTTATCTTAACAGCGGAGCCCGGATCTTTCCGAAACTTCCTGGGATCCGCCGTAAGTGGCTACGCGAGATCAGTTAGCACAGTCGAGACCATCACCCCCGGGGTCCGGACCGAGCGCGGGATAGGGCGCCGCGGGGGCCGGTCCGGCGCGGAACATATGGTCGAGCAGCCTCACCGCATCGGTGACATTCAGGATCTCGTCGTCGTTGATGTCGGCTGCATCCCCACAGGGAAGCTCCGCTCCACGGAAAAGATGGAAGACGATCTTCACCGCGTCACTGACATCGACCCTTCCATCTCCGTTTGAATCACCCCGAATGAACTGGGCCGGCGGCGGCGTGATATTGAAATCAACAGCGTTGGAGACCTGTGCATCCACGTTGCGGACCGTGACCCGGACCAGGCCAACACCATCCGGTACCCGCGCGCTGATGACGCCGGCATTGCCGCCCTCGTCAAAACTGACCGATGGTGACTCCGTATCACCGAAGAAGACCCGGACCCCATCATGGAAACCCGTTCCTGTGATGAAAACATTATCGCCCGCGGAAGCGCGGGCTGGATCCAGCATGGTGATGACCGGGGCATCCCACTCGGCGTTGGTGTTGGTGACGCTGATCGTCTCGGTTCCGACGATATTCCCGCGGCGGTCGAAGCCGATCAGGTTGAGCTCGTTGAGACCCGGATGCAGCTGGATGTCGTTGATCCGCCAGGTCGTCATGGTAGGGAAGTCCGTCTCGTAGTATTCCTCGTTGGCGAGGATCTGGCCAACTCGTACCGAGGCGTTGCCCGCGAGATCGACGGTGAAATCGTCAACTGAGAAGTTCCTGCCGCTGTTGGTGGTGATCCTGAACGGCGTGCTGATGACGCTCGAGATGCGGCTGCGGAGCGAAGACGCCCGCTGGTCAATGTACCCGCCCGGCTGACCGATACTGGTATTGCCCATCCCGATAGCGCTGAGGCGCTGCATATAGGGAGCCAGGCGAGCTGAGGTAAACCAGCTGTCGTCGCCATTGACCATCTCATCCAGGATCCCGTACCAGATCCGCTTGATCGCGGGACGGTTCATGAGGCGATGAACCTCGCTGAAGCCACCGGGATTGAAGGCGGAGTTGGGGGAGCTGGGGATCAGGAAGGAGCGGGTGCTGCCGTAGGTAAGCTCCATATCCCACGCCAGGAGACAAAATCTTCCATCGATCCCGGGACGGTAAAGATAACAGTTCTTGCCCCGGTTGGCGCCCCAGGTATCCCAATCATCGGTGTTGAGCCGCACGGCCCAGATGCGCAGCATCTCCTCTACATTGACGATATCCCAGACGACCTCGTCAAAGACCGCGTTGCTGGTCTGGGAGGGGTCCATGACCCGGGCCAGCTCAATGAGGCTGCTGAAATCATCTTCACCGTTCTTGGCCCGCAGGCCGAAGAACCAGCGATAGTTTTCCTTGTTCTCACCGTTGCCGTCACTGCGCGGACTCGAAGGAGGATATCGCACGGTGGCATTTGTATTACCCGCCCGGCCGCCGCTGTCGTTGATGACAAAACGGTCATCGACCTCGAAGAAATCACCATCATCATCCCCCGGAAACCATAGCGAGAGGTACTGCACATCCGGAACCCAGGTGTGCTCGAGGGTGTTGGTGGTGCGGGAGTTGAGCTGCCAGCGAACCATCGTCTGGATCTCGGAATACGGAGTCCCCTCCGTCCCCTGGTTGTGCCTGATGAGATAGTGGGAGATCCTCTCGCGGGCGTTGTTTCCGCTGCCGTGATGGTTGTCGAGGTTCATCTTCCGAATTCTCTCATGCAGGAGATCATCACGCGGCATGACCGCCCTGAAGCTGCCGCCCCAGCCTCCCCGCGCGAAAGGACTTCCCGAGAACCGGGTCGCGGAGCCGTAGTAGAGGCGAGAGCCGCCGTAAACGAAGGTGCCCGGGACAAGATCATTCGACTGCTGCCTGCGGCTTCCTATGCGCGATTCATCTGCATCGGTCACCCAGAACCGGTAGCTGTGGTAGTTGGTCGAGGGGAGCCTCTGATCATGACGATAGATCAGGTAGCGTTCATCGTTGCGGCTGATGGCGTCGGGGTTGAGAACCAGCGGATGGGTTCGAGCCGCGATATCTACCGGGTACCTCCCCTGCCGGCCACCTTCATCTTCAGCTGTGATGAAGAAGATGATCTTCGTCCCCATCGAACGACCCGGGATGGTGCCGCTGTAGAGGCCGCCGCCGCGATGAGTCATGTTCGCAGTGGAAGGAGACGCCAAGGGGTTGTTGGATGAGTAGCGCAGACGAACATTGCCCACCCCGTCCGCATCGCTGACCCTGGCGTAGACCGTCACCGCCTCGTTCGCTCCAGGGACCGGCGGGTCCTGCCAGACATCCTTGATGACAGGGCCGAGGTTCGCGCTGCCCGTCTCTTCGATCAGCCGGCGAGTGACGCTGTTGATCCGTCCCGGGGTTCCGAGATTCTCAGGTACCGCCAGGCGATGGGATTTCGCCATGGCGTGCTGGTAGCCATGCGTCAGGATGGTCTGCGAGCCGATGACCCAGCGCGCATCGAAGGAAATCTGCAGATCCTCATTGGTGTTCAGGTTCGCCAGGCCGAAGCCGCCCGAGGGCGTCTCGAGTCGGTTGACCTTATTGTCGCCGCGCCCGGCGGCGACGACCTTCAGCGAGCCGCTTCCCGCAATCGGATCGATGGTCGTCCTGCCGCTTCGCCAATGGGTGCCCTCTATCATCCAGCCGCGGGTGTTCGAGTTGAAGTCGCCGTTACCAAGCTGCTCCTCTCCATCGACAAAGGTCGTGGTCCGGTCAACGAGACGGGGAATGAAGCTCAGATCTGAGCTGGTGAGGTTGCCGTTGTGAACCTGCACCGCGAGGACGTTCTCGCCGAGCCGCAGGACCGCGCCAGGGTTCTCCAGGGTTCGCTCCACCAGCGTAGGCTCGCCGGCACTCGAGGCCGGCGCGTCCCAGTCGGGGCTGTTGACGTTGTAGGAGGCGACCTGGACGCCGTTGATATAGGCGTAGAAACCATCATCGACGGTGATCGAGAGGATGAGCTCGTTGATATCTTCGATATTGGTCACGTTGAAGGTCTTGCGACAGAAGACCGTCAGGTAGCTCTCCCTCATGTCATCAAGCACCGTGTTGTCGTCGCCATCGCCGTAGCCGATCCCGGTCCGTCCGCTCTCCCAGCCTGAATCGTCGAAACCTGAGGTCTGCCAGTTAGCCGGAGGCGCCTGGGTCCCCTTGAAATAGCGCCAGGTTTCATCATCTCCAATCAGCTCGGTGTCGTTATTACGAACCGCACCGCCGACGATAGAGAGGTTGTCCACCAGGCTCATCCCGCGCGTCATGAGCAACACATGGAGCTCAGACTCCCCGCCCCCGTGGCGGCCCACATAGCTGAAATGCTCAACCTCCGCCTTGTCGGAATCATCGCTCGCATCCCACGCCGCGCCGAAGCGGTTGTCCTGGTAGGGATCGATCAGCTCCATCGAAGAGCCCAGCCCATCCGACCAGCGCGGCCAGTCGCCCCCATCGTAATAGCGTACCGTGTCGACTGTGCGACCAAGATCGTCCTTGAGAGTCTGCCTCTCGCCGCTGTCGCGCAGGGTCCTGAAGTCATCAACCGCATCCGGATCCTGTTCCGGACCGAGAACCGAGTTGGCCGGAAGGCCATGGAGCTCCTCAATCAAGCGCGGGTTGCGCCCGATCACGAGATAGGTATCGGGAGACATCCGGGTGCCGGCGGGAAAGGTGAAGCTGAGCCCGCGATTGAGCTCCCAGCCGCTGATGTCTACAACCCGGTCGCCCCGATTGTAGAGCTCAAGGTACTCCTTGTCCTCGTTGTCGCCAAGGGGATGGTACATGATCTCGTTGATCACGATAGCCTGGTTCACATCCATCCTGTTGGCCGCGCCCCTCGTCGGCACAGAGGCGCCCTCCAATTCGTCATCACCATCAGGAATCCGGGCCTCGCTCATGTCGACAAATTCGGGCTCGAAGTTGTAGGCATCGAGCACCTTCTCGCCGGTGTCATCCACCAGGGCAACAAAAACCCTGTCCTCCTCTTCGGTAATCGAGAAATCGAGTCCCAGTTCGGTGTCGGTGAAGGTCAGGTAACCGCCGGAGACGATACTTGTCCCTCCGGGGAACTGCCGCTTGGTGAGGTTGCCGGGATCATCGGTCAGATAATGCCCCGAGAGATTGACAGTCGAGCCCGAGCGGTTGTAGAGCTCGATCCAGCGCTCTCCATTGGTCAGCATGAGCGCCTCGTTAAGGAGCACGGGCGAGCTGCCAGCCTCCTGGAGAATGTCCGGTCCGGGGTCCCCGGGATCTCCGCCGCCGGGGTCCTCGATCGGGTCGCCGTTGCCGTCAAAGTCGAGGCCCTCATCGACATTCGTGGTGATCTGGAGCTGCGAGATGTCGGTGATCGGGGCGCCGCCTGCTCGTTCCTGGAAACGCAACCTGAAGCTCCAGCCGCCGCCGTTCTCGAAAACCTTTACGGCTACCAGGTTTTTCCCCGGCTGCAGGGTCGCCGAGGCGGTGTCCTGGACCTGCCCGGAATTGCCGACACCCCGGCAGGCATCATTCACATGTACGTGGCTGCCGTTGATCAGGACGGCGATGGCGTCATCGCTCGCGCACCCGATGGTAACTCCCAGGTCCGAACCCGTGACGTTGTCTACGTAGGTGAAGGCGTAGCCCATCACGTTTTCAGGGTCCGGAGGCCAGACCGACTCGTTGAAATCGATCGTGTCTCCAAACGAGAGGTACTCCTCGACCGTAGGAGTATTGGTCGGTGAATTCTGATGAAGGCCAGTGGAGCGAGCGCTGGCAAAGCTGGTATTGACCACATCTCCAGCCCTCCAGTCCATATCCGTCTGCCGCCGGGTGCCGACTCCGGCTTCACGCAACCAGTCCGCGCGAATGACCGCGTCGCCAATATTGCAGGCGGCTCCGGTATAGGGTCCGAGAACCAGCCAGGTGAGAATGAAACCGTTCGAGTCCATGCCATTGGCCGGCGGCTCAAAGACCGCCCCCGCCTCAAAAGAGGGACCATTCGGCCTGCCCGGCGTACCTCCCAGGGCTCTGCTCAGGCGCCAGCTGTCAGCATCGTCTACATCCAGGAAGGGTGCCTTGAGTGTAAGGGAATGTCCCGTACCATCAGCTCCCACCGGCCACTTTCCCCGGTCGTTGTAACGCAGCTCCGTAACGACGCGGCCGCCGGTATTGCAGATCTCGATTCTCTCGCCGGAATTATCCAGTGCGCCGATCCAGTCGCCAATGGTATTGGTGATGCCGTAGCGGCCACGAATCGCGGCCTCGTTTGCGCAGATCACCAGGTAGGAGTGACCATCGAGGTAGGTGCCGCGGGGAAAGACGAAATTGATTCCATTGCAGATCGAGTAGCCGCTCAGATCGACCGGATCGATGTTCTCATTGTAGAGCTCGATGAACTCATCACCCTGGTCCTCGAGGGCGCCGGAGTGGTACATGACCTCGGAGATGGTCAGAGCATGGAGCCTCCCCGAAGCAGGAAAAAGAACAAGCAATGCGAAAAGAAGAATGTAAGCGATAGCCGACCTTGCCGGCGCTGACACCAAGCACAGGCTCGATGCGTAAGTATGATGGATCATGGATCTCCCCCCCGGATGTGCCTTCGTTTCCTCAATAATACCCCCTGGCCTGCGCTCCCGCCAAACTATGCCGGGCTAAAAATCGCAGCCCAGGATGTCGCCGTCGGGGTCGGTTCCCGCCGCCGGGTAGGGCGGCGGCGGCGGAGCGCCTGACCTGAAGAGGAAATCGAGCAGGTAGACCGCGTCGGTAATCACCAGCTGCTCGTCATCGTCGGCATCGGCGGCATCCCGGCAGCCCAGGGCCAGCCCGAGGAAGAGATGGCCGACCACCGAAACCGCGTCGCTGATGTCGACCGCCCCATCGTTGTTGGCGTCCCCGCGTACGAACACCGCCCCCTCCGCTATGTAGGTGAAGGTCGCCCCGGAGGCCTCCTGCCCGTTGGAGTTTCGCACCGTCACCTCGACCACGCCTGCGCCCTCAGGCACCTCGACAATGATCTTCGTCGGAGAGATTCTCTGCGCCGAAGGCGCGAGCGTATCGCCGAAGAACACCGTGATCCCGGGCAGGAAGTTCGCACCCCTGATCTCGATCGTATCGCCGGCAACGCCCTCGGCTGGACCCAGGGCGTTGATAGTGGGCGGCTCGAAGGCCGCCGTGCTGGTAACGGTGATGCTGTCGGCGCCAAATACATTTCCGTTGAGATCGATGGCGAGCAGCTCGAGGAGGTTCTCGCCCGGCCCAAGGGGGATTTCGTCTACCCGCCAGGCCGTCATGCTCGTGTGCTCGAGCTGATAGCTCTCGCCATTGAAGATCACCTGGCGCAGCCGCGCGGGCCCGGTGCCGGCGAGAGAGACCTGCCGCTCCGCGGTGGAGAAGTCCGCTCCGTTCCTCGTCGAGATCCGGAAGGCCGTATTCGAGACAGAGGCGATCCTTGTGCGAAGGCGGTTGCGGCGCTGGTCGATGTAGCCGTTCGGCTTGCCGATATCCGTAGCGTTCATCCCCAGCCGGTCGAGCTTGGTCATGTATTCATTCAGCCGGGTGGAGGAATAGAAGGCGTTGTCGCCGTTGACCATCGTATCAAGGATGCCGTAGTAGAGCTTCTTGATCGGCAGGATCTGGAACATCCTGTCCACCTCGGCGAACTTGCCGCCGCTGGGACGGAAGGCCGAATTCGGCGAACTGGGAATCAGGAACTGGTCAAGACGACCGGTCTCGAAGGTCAGCTCCATATCCCAGGCCAGCAGGTGCCATCTTCCCTCGGAACCATCCTGGTAGAAATAGCAGTTCTTGCCTCGGTCTGTCCCCCAGGTGTCCCAGTCAGCCTGGTTGAAGCGGATCGCCCAGATGCGCAGCATCTCCTCGACGTTGACCTTGTCCCAGACCTGGCTCTCAAAGGCCGCGTTATTGGTAACGGAGGGATCCATCAGGCGGCAGAACTCCATGAAGTTGGTGAAATCATCCGCGCCGTTCTTGGCCCTCAGGCCGAAGAACCAGCGGTAGTTCTCCTTATTGGATCCATCCCCCTGCCTGCGTTCACTCGGCGGCGGATAGCGGACGTAGCCATCGCTGCTTCCCGTCCGGTCCCCACTGTCATTGATCACGAAGCGGTCATCCATCTCGATGAAGTCGCCATCGGCCTCGTCGAACCACAGCCCGACATACTGGGTGTCCGGCACCCAGACATGCTCGCGGGTCGTCGTGATCCTGGTGTTGACCTGCCAGCGGGCCATCGACTGCACCTCCGAATAGGGCACCGCGATCGTTCCCTGGTTCAGGCGCAGCAGGTAATGGGCGATCCGCTCCCGGGCGTTGCTCGGGTTGTTGTGATGGTCCTCCAGGTTGAACTTCCTGATCCACCCGTTGATCGGCTTGTCCCGGGGCGAGACCACCCGGAAGCTGCCGTTCCAGCTGCCGCGGGCCCAGGGACTCCCCGAGAAGCGCATCGCCGCCTCGTGGTAGATCGTTGTGCCGCCGAAGCTGAAGGAGCCGTCGACCAGGTCGTTGGAGAGCCTCCTGCGGCTGCCAAGACGAGATTCGTTGTAGGCACTCGTGTGGAAGCGGTAATCGTGGAAGCGGGTGGACGGGTTCCTTGTCGACTCCTGCGAGTAGATGAAATAGCGCCGGTCGTGAATGCCTGTCGTCGGTGGATTCAGCACCATGGGATGGGAGCGCTCGGAGATATCAACCGGGAAGCGGCCGGGGTTGCCCGAGGCATCCGTCGCCTCGATGAAGAAGATGACCCTCGAGTTGACGCTCTGCGCCGGAACCACGGCCTCCCAGGCGCCCCCTCCCACCTCCGTCATCTCCACCGTCGAGGGATTGGTCGTCGGGTTGTTCACCGACCAGCGCAGGCGAAGACTCTCGACCCCGTCGGAGTCGGCCGCGCGGACCTGGATCCGGACCTGCTCACCAGCGATCGGAACCTGGGGAGTCTGCACGAGGTCGGTCATCACCGGGCCCAGGTTGACGGCGCCGCCGGCCTGCAATCTCCTGGTGACGCTGTTGAGGCCCCCGGGACTGCCGAGGTTTTCAGGCACGGCGAGCTCGTGGGTCTTCGCCATCTCGTGCTTGTAGCCGTGGGTGTTGAGCGTCTGGGATCCGACATGCCATTTCGCATCGAAGACAACAAGCTGGTCCTCCTGCGTACTGAACGACCGCACACCGCTGTTGGCGCTCTCAATCCGGTTAACCTTATTGTCGCCGCGTCCGGAGGCGATGATCTTCAGGGAGCCGGCCCCGTCGATCGAATGAGTGGTGCTGCGCCCGCTACGCACATGGGTTCCCTGGATGGTCCAGCCACTGGTGTTTGAATTGAAGGTCGGGTTCACCAGGCGCTCATCTCCCCGGACGACGTCCGAAGGCACCCGGTTGACCAGGCGCGGAATGAAGCTGAGGTCGGAGCTGTTCAGCGAGCCTCCGTTATGAACCTGCACTGCGAGGACATTCTCTCCCTCGTTGAGCAGCTCGCGGAAATTCGTAATCGATTGCTGCTGGAGGCTGGGCTCGCCAGCGCTGGAGGCCAGCGCATCATGGGCAGGTGAGTTGACGTTGTAGGAGGCGACCTGGGTACCGTTGAGATAGGCGTAGAACCCATCGTCAACCGTGACCTGGAAGACCAGCTCCTCGAGCTCTTCGGGGTCGTCAACGGTAAACATTTTCCTGCAGAAGATCGTCAGATAGTTGTTCCGCATGTCATTGAGAACGGTCTCGTCATCGCCATCGCCGTAGCCGATGCCGGTCCGCCCGCTGAGCCAGTCAGAATCATCAAAGTCGAGAGCCTTCCAGTTCGCGGGAGGCGCCCGGGTACCCTTGAAATAGGCCCAGATCTCGTTGGTGTCGATGATGGGAATATCCTCGCTGGCCGCGCCTCCCTGGAGCACCGAGACGTTGTCCACAACGGTAATTCCCCGGCTCAACAGCAGCAGGTGGAGCTCCGATTCACCTCCCCTATGGCGTGTAGTGTAGGAGAAGCTGGTAACCTCGGACTTGTCCGAGTCATCGCTCGCATCCCAGGCCATGCCGAAGCGGTTATCCTGCAGCGGATCGATAAGCTCGATCGAGGACCCATGGCCGTCCGCCCAGCGCGGCCACTCGCCGCCGTCGAAATAGCGCACCGTGTCGGTCGTACGGCCCATCCCGTCCTGCAGGGTAATCCGCTCGCCGCGGTCGCTCAGGCTGCCGAAATCATCGAGGGCATCCTCGTCAACCGGCCCAAGCACCGAGCCCTCTTCCAGGCCGTAGACCGACCTGAGCAGGGCGGGATCCCGCCCCACCACCAGGTAGCCGCCCGGCGCCAAGACCGTATTGTCGGGAAAGCTGAACTCGAAGCCGCTGGTGAACTCCCAGCCGGTCAGATCCACCGGCACATCCGAGCGGTTGTAGAGCTCTACGAACTCGCGGTTCCTGTCATTGGAGATCGGATGATACATGATCTCGTTGATCACGATGCCCGTTTCCACATCCAGCCTGTTCTCAACCCCCGGCGTGGGCTCCGCCGCATCGCGCATCTCGCCCCCGTCCGGTACCCGGGACTCGCTCTTGCCGTCGTGGCTCGGACGGAAATTGACCGCGTCGACCACCCGTCCGCCCCGCGGCTCGATGAGCGCCAGGAAGACATCGTTGCTCTCCTCGCTGATGGAGAGATCCAGCCCCAGGGCCGCCTCGGTCACCACCAGATAGCCGCCGGCCGGAACGACCGTGTCGGCGGCCAGCTCCACCTTCTGAGAGTCGTTACGGTCATCTGTCAGGTAATAGCCCGCAAGGTCAACATCTCCGGAGGTCGAGTTGTAGAGCTCAATCCAGCGCTCGTCCGTGCCGCGAAAGAAGCCCTCGTTGATCCGGACCCCGAGCGGGTCCCGGCAGAAACCGCCGGGATCTTCGGGTACCTTCACCTTCTCACCCTCGCCGGGAAGCGTCCCGTCTCCGGGGCTGGAGATCACATCGCCGGTGAGCTGAACGTCTTCCCAGGTGACGGAGGACGTCCCGCAGCCGCCGCTCGATGTCAGGGCGAAGCCCACATAGGCCGCCTCTCCATTGTTCCAGGTCGTGCGTCCGCTATTGAACGAGCCGATGGCGCGCCACGACCTCCCGTTGGTCGAATAGTAGCAGGTGATGGAGTCGCCGCTGCGCCGCAGGCGATACCATTCCGGGTGGGTGTCCAGCGACGCGGGCTCCTCGCTGCTGTCGCTGTCGTGCGTCGTCCTGCGCAGGATCCTCGCCCCGTCGGGCTCCGGGGAGTCGTGCACGAAGACAAAAGCCGAACGATCCGTCAGGTCGCGGCGAACCATGATCCCCGCCCGGTCCATGCCCTCGCCCTCGAGCCAGTTGCGCGAAACGAGCCGCCCCCTCAGGTCAAAGTTCCCCCTGACCTGGAGATAGCCGAAATGGAGCTGGTCGCTGCCGGATCCGATGCCATCGCCGGAGGCGGTGATCTCGTAGCTCTCGATGCCGTCGACCGTACGCGTGGTGAAGCTCCCGGCCGTACAGGGCTCGCCAATATCCTGCTGCCCGTGGAACAGGCCAACGGGGTTACCGTAGATGGGGCCGGGGCCCGAGGGGCCCTCCGATACCTCAACCCCCTCCCAGCAGGGGTTCGGGCCGCCGGGCGAGCCGCCGGGATCGCTTGACTGTATCCAGCTGTCGGGATCATCCTGGTCGGTGTAGGGGGCGAAGAGCTCGAGGGAGTGTCCCAGCCCATCCGCTCCCACCGGCCACTTGCCGCGGTCGTTGTATTTCACCCGAAGGACAGTCCGGCCGCCCGGGTTGCAGATCTCGATGTCCTCGCCGCCGTTGGACAGCGAGTTGCCGCTCTCTCCATCCCAGGCCCAGTTGCCGACGGTATTGTCGATAGCGTAGAGCGCCCGGATCGCCTCCTGGTCAGCGCAGACGACCAGGAAGGAGTTTCCCTCCATCCAGGTTCCCTCGGGAAAAACGAAGCTGATCCCGTCGCAGATCGCATAGCCGGAGAGATCGAGCGGGTCGGGGTTCTCGTTGTAAAGCTCGATGAACTCGAAACGCTTCTGAACCTCGCCCCGGGGCGAGTACATGATCTCCGAAATCGTTACAGCCTGGAGATTGGCGCAAGCGCAAAGCCCAACCACGAGGACTGTAAAAACCCGAACTGATTGCAAGGTGAGACAGCGGCTCATATCTAATGAATCCTACTAGCTAGATGGTTTTCGAAACTCCCGATGTAGCCGTATGAGGGTCAAGATCACAAGACACAGGAGACGAGATCGTTAATCAGGGCGCGCATCGTAACTCTAAACATTGGCTTTGAGGAGGCTTGCTCATCTAATCCGACAATTCCAGACATCCATAAGCCGCCGCCACTAACTTTCTTTCAGGTCGTCCGCCATTCGCCGCGGAGTTGGATAGATTTTCCCGTTTTTTCTCCGGCGAGCGCGGGCTCCCTGCCGGGCGGCCGTAACACTCCCCTTGAGGAAATACACCAACTCGCATACTATCCCCCCCTCTCTATTGAAGAGAGTATTGCGAGACTCACGACCCCCCTTTTATTCCAGCAACTATTCTTCTAAGTTTTTCATCCACGAGGCACGCACCCATGAAGATCAACATCCAGGATGTATCCATCAATCCAGGTGAGCTCGAGAAGATCATCTCTTCCCTCGAAACAGCCATCGCCCGTAACACCCGGGTCAAAGAGCTCTGCGAAGAGATCCTGGAGGTGCAGAAATTCAGCGCCAGCGACCTGGGGAAAAATGGCGGTGATGGAAAAAGCGGCAGGAGAAATAAACGCCCTCAAGGCGAAAAAACTCTCGCCGAAACCATAGCAGCAGTGCTGAGCTCAGACCGCGGCCCGCTGCGGCCCATCGAGCTCAAGAACAAGGTCCTGGCCGCCGGCTACAAGACCTCGGCCAAGCCCCAGAGCTTCTACACCGCGGTTTTCAACACCGCCAAACAGCTCCCCGGAATCGTCAAGACAAGGGAAGGCTTCAGCCTGCCGGCGAAAAAAAGAAGGGCTGGAAAGAAAAAGATCCGGGTTGCCGGGTAATTCCCGAACCTGCAAGGCTGGACTCAGCTCGTGCCGGCCAGGCGGTGGTAGAGATTCAACAAAAACGCCCTGTTGTCCATGCCGGCATAATGAAGCTCTCCTCCCATTCGGGAAAAGGATTTGCAGAATCGGACGTAGTAGGCTGGGTGATCCATCGGCGGCTCTCCCCTCGACCAGTCCCAGGTCGACTCGGCCAGGTCGTTGACCACGATCAGAAAATCTTCGAGAGCGCCGCCCTCGCGGCGGACGAGGTTGCGGGCCATGGAAAGCGACTTCTCAAAGATCATCGGCGACATGACCGCCGAGCCAACGCTCAGGTAGACCCCGCCTTCCAGGCCGCTGATCGTATCGGCATACAGCAGGAAGTCGGTCAGCGAGGCGCGGCCAACAGCCCCGCCATTGAGCAACGGGTGCGGATAGATGATGTCCTGGCCAATTCCCGGATGAACGGTAAAACGAGCGCCCTGGCGAAAACACGCTGCCTGAATGCTCATCGATGAATGAGAATGCGGAAGGCTCAGCGTCCCGGGATCGAGACCGGAGTTGTCCATCGCATCGAGGAGATCAGCCGCCGCGGCCGCCCTGGGGGCGGCCCCCGGACCTCCGCAGGCTCCGGCCTCCAGCGCGGCCTGCAGCTCCTCCCTAGCGGGAACATCGATACGCTCCTCGACAATCATGCGTCCGATGGAATGCCCATACCCCAGGCCATCGAATGCACCGACCAGGAGGGCCAGGCCGATACTGGACCCGGTCTCCTCCCACATGCCGAACTGTCCGCTGCTGACGTATTCCTCCACGTCCTCACAGGTACGGCCGAGGAAGGCGAACTCCCAATCATGGATGGAGCCGGCCCCGTTGGTGGCGATGTGCTGCAGCCAGCCCTCCTCGACCATCCTGCTGAGAAGCGGGGCCAACCCGTTCCTGATCACGTGGGCGCCATGGCATAGCACGACGGGCGCGCCCCTTTTCCTGGCTTCGATAATCCGCTCCGCGGCCCGGTCGATAACGGACGCGGCGAGCCCCGGGTCCGGGGCCGGAGCCTCCGGATCAACGGCAACCTCGCTCATCTCGAGCTTGCTCCGCCTCGAGTGTACGGGCAGAAACTCCAGCCTGGACCGGTCAAACCCTTCGCTTTGCAACTTGCCTCCAATCCTGTCGACACCTGGGACGCCGCGCAGTCCGCAGGCTCAACCTACCGGGGACTCCGGGGGCATGCAAGGTTGCAGGGAGAACTGCTCCTGGAGGAAGCGGCCCACGACATTAGCTGAGCCCGCTTGGTGGGCGTATTGGAGATGCAGGCACTTGACGAAATCCCATTCCCTGATACCCCCGATGCCGGTATTCCTGTAGACGTTCTCCCAGCCCTTCTCGATAACGGCCTCCTGGTGAGCCGGGAGGAGAGCAGCCCAGCGCTCGAGGCCGTAGGCCCTGTGGTTTTCGTGGTACTCCGCCCTGAAATCGGAATCAGCCTGGATCCTCTCCTCTATTTTTCCTATCCAGCCATAGGATTCAAACTCGGAGACCTGGCGAATCAGGGATGGACAGGTAAGCCAGAAAAGCGTTGGAAAGGGAGAGAGCACCTGCCCCTGCTCGCCAAGGGTCAGGGGATAATAGCGAATGACCTGGGGGTGCCCCGCCGGACAGTAGACCTCGACCTTCAGAACGCCGGTGGGCCTGCGCCCGAGCTGCGCCTCGAGCATGTTGAGATCATCCTCACTGGCGTCCGCTGCTGGAAAAGGCCCATCACTCATCGAAAAGCTCTCCTGTCAAATCACGGCCGGCTCTTTCCATAAATCCCTCCGCCTCCAGAACGCTCCCACCCCGGGCACCTTAAAATTCGGCTGGATGGTATCGGGCAGGATGATAGCCTTGCTGAATAACCGCCGGGCAAAAAATCATGGGCGGCTATTCCGGCTCCACTTAGAATAATCTATCCCGTCTCCTTGCGTTAAGGTAGCTAGTGCGACACCGGAAACAGTTCCTTTTTTGACTTATGAACCAGGCAGGATAATTCGATGATCTCTTTCAGTATTCCGACCCTCTCCCTAACGGCCCTCTGCGCCGCATTGTTCCTTTTGCCCTCTACGGTAAACGGGCAGGAGGAAGGCGTCAGCAAGGGCGCGATCGGCAAAGCCCTTCGCTCTCCCAACTCCCTCATTCGCCACGACACGTGGACCAAGATGAACCCCGAGGAAAAGAGCCAGTTCAGCATGCTCGTAAAGATCATGGCAAAGATGCCCTGGTTCGACCGGGATGGCACCATCAAGGCGCTGGCCACCGCCGCCAGTGACGAGGTACTCGACAAGATGATCAAGGCCCTCAAGAAGGACAAGGACCGCGCGGTTCGCCAGGGCATGGCCGTCGCCCTCGCCAAGATGGATGACCCGATCTTCTACAAGCATCTCTACGATGCCCTCGATGACAAGGATCCCACGGTTCGCCGGGTCGTGGTCCACAGCCTGCGGGTCCACAAGAAACCCGAGGCCGTCGACGCCCTCGTCAAGCGCTTCCAGAAAGAAGATGACCCGGTAGTCAAGACCTTCCTCGAGAGCTCACTCAATGAGCTGACCCAGGCCTACCGCGGCCCCAAGGCGGAATACTGGCTGTCCTGGTGGGAGACGGCAAAGAACGACCCGGACTACAAGCTCGGCGAGACGGATGAAGACGCCAAGAAGGCCGCCGAAGACCTCGGCCACAAGCTCAAGAAGAGAAGGACCGTGTCGATCCTCGGAGGAGTCACGCTCGAATCATCGGAGCGCGGCTCGGGAATCGGGGTCCCGATCCTGATCATCCCCCCCTACGGCTACAGCGAAAACATCATGCTGCCGTTTCTCTCCGGACTCGAACAGAGACACAAGCTCCACTACATCAAGCTGCCTCCGGTAAAGAGCTTCAAGAACCTGCGAGTCGTCAGCGCCAAGCAGATCCCTTATTATCCGATCGACCAGCTGGTCGACGCGTTCGAGGACCTGCGCAAGGAAACCAAGGAGGAACGTTTCGCGATCATGGCCTGTGGCATGAACAGCTGGATCGCCATGCGCTACGCGAAGAAATACCCCAAATCGGTGGCCGGCATCCTCCTGGTTGCACCTCTGTCGGGCGTCAAGGAATACGCCAAGGCGACAGGCCGGTTCAAGAAGCAGGGCAAGAGCAAAAAAGACACCGAGATGCACTACTTCGGGCTAGGCCGGACCTTTAACACAAATACCGGAGAAAGCACCCTGGACTCCTACCAGCGAGAGAACGAGATCACCAAGTGGGAAGGCGAGGGCGGCTGCATCGACCGGCGCTCCTGGAGCCTCTTCTTTCACGATGAACGCGACTATGTCATCAGCATGCTCTACCCGGTCAAGAACCACGTGATGGGGGGCGTCGCCATTCCGGACTTTGACCTCTTCAAGGAACAGAAGCCGGCCCTTAGAATCCCGACCCTGGTGATCACCGGCAAGTCGAGCCTCTACAACAGCATCGAGGACTCTAAGGCGATCGCCAAGTACTATCGCGGGATCTGCCTGGTGTACTCCTTCTCATCCTGCATGCCGTTCTGCGAAGAATCGAAACGGTTCAATAAAGATGTCGCCGGCTTCCTCAGGAAGTTCACGCGGGTGAAGAAAGCCAAGTCGAAGAAGTAGAGCCGGCAGCAAAACCGGCCTCACCGGAGAAAACCGTGAATAACAGAAAAACTGCCGGCGGCAAGCCCCTGGTGTCCCTTTCGCTCTTCCTGGCCGCAGTCCTGCTTGTTCCCGCCATCGCCAACGGCCAGAGAAAACGGTCCGCGAAGACCCGCCTCAGCCGTGACGAGCAGATCGAGGCGGCCCTCAGAAAACGCACCCAGAAGATCCAGGACCAGTACTGCCGGGACCTCGCCAGGGTGGCGAACTGGGCCGCGCTCCAGGGCCTCAAGAAGGATGCCGCCGCGCTGGCAGATAAGATCAAGGGAATCAATCCCGACCACCCCAAGCTCGAAGACATCAGGGAGAAGGTGGAAAAAGCCGAGGAGGAAAGCGACTCGGGGAAAAATGAGAAGAACGGCAAGTCCCTGCTCACGAGGCTCAAATCAGCAGACAAGAAGCAGGGCGTGGAGCTGGTCAAGCTGGCCACCGGCTGCATGAAGGTAGGCCTCTTTACCAGGGCCTTCGACATGATCTCCCACGTCCTCGAGATCAGCCCGGACGATTCGAAGGCCCGCAAGATCCTCGGCTACAAGAAGGACACGAAGACCAAGGAGTGGATCAGCACCTGGGAGTACGCCAAGCGCAAGAAGTACTTCCTGTCGAAGGAGGGGTGGTTCGAAAAGAAGAAGAAGAAAGACTTCGACTCGGGGCTCCGCCCCTACAAGGGCAAATGGATCCCGGCCGAACGCGAAAAATCGATCCGAACCCGCAACGAGTACGCGCCCTATTCCGTGCAGAGTGAACACTTCGAAGTTCGGACCAACATGGGACGGGCCAGGGCCTGGGAGTTCGCCCTGAAGCTCGAAGATTTCTATACCCAGTTCTTCAGGACCTTCATCGGGTACTACGACCAGATCGCTGGAGCCAGGCTGCTCTTCAATCGCCCCGAGGTCAAGAAGATGCACCAGGTCATTCTATTTCCCAGCCGCAACGGCTATCTCCTGCACGTCAAGCAGGAGAAGGGCAATGACAAGCTGCTGAGAGAATCGGCTGGCTTCTACTCCGGCAGCGACCACAAGTCCCGCTTCTACTGGTCTGACAACGAGGAGGAGACCTACCGCACCTTCTACCACGAGGTCGCCCACCAGCTCTTTGCCGAGACCAAGGCCACCCGAAGCAGCGGCAGCCGCGGGAACAACTGGGTCGTCGAGGGCATCGCCGTCTATATCGAGACCTGGAAAAAAATTAAGGGTCGCTGGGTCCCGGGCTTCGAGATCGGCGGCAACCGCATGAATATTGCCAAGAGGTTCCTGGGCGGCAGCAAGGACTGGAACCTCCAGGCATTCGCCCACATCGACAATGACCAGTTCCACAAGGTGAACCGGGGTCTCAACTACTGCCTCGCGGGAGCGCTCTGCCACTTCTTCATGCACTACAATGACGAGATCTACAAGGAAGACTTCGTCCGCTTCCTCAGCGCCTACTACATGGGAAAGATCGGCAACGATTCCCTGGCCGAGTACATCAAGGTGGAAGGCGGCGGCGGATTCAACTCCCTTGAAAAGCAGTTCAAGGAATACATGTCAACCCTTGGCGAAAAGAAGCCCGAGCCGGAGGGGGAGGCGGGCGGAGACGAACTCGACGAATAGTCTCAGGATTTCTGCCTGGCCATCGGCGCGGGAAAACGGACCCCCAGCAGCAACAGCAACGACAGCAGGCTGCAGCCGCACGCGAAGAAGAAGGAGCTCTTCACCGAGTCTCCTGAAGCAAGCAGGCTGCTGGAGGCCAGCCCCAGGACCGACCCGAGACCGGAGCCCGCCAGGGCAAGCAGCGTCTGGGAGGTAGCGCGAATCTCCCGCCCGGCGATCGAGTTGATGGCCAGGCTCACTCCGATGAGGAAGAAGACCACGCAGGGAGCGATCAGCTGGCTCGCCAGCGCCAGCGCCAGCGGGCTGGTCGAGGTTGCAAAGACCAGGTGCCGCACCAGCGAAGCTGCAATCCCCAGGCCAAGCACCTTCCTGTAACCAAGACGCCCCAGAAGCCTCGGCAGCAGCAGGAAGAGAGGGATCTCGAGAATCACCCCGGCGGTCTGAATCGGACCCAGCCAACCCAGGCGAATATCGGAATCAACCAGCGACCGTCCGAGTGCCAGCGGCGAGAGATAGAACATGATCGCGAAGCCCGCCTGCACCAGGAAGGTGACCAGCAGGAGCATCGCGAAGCCCGGCGCCCTGAACAGAACGGCCAGGTCGGTGAAAAAACTCCCGGCTCCCTCCTTGCGGCCCGCCGGCGGGGTGTGAGGAAGAAAGGGATAGAGAAGGGCGAGGGCGAGATGGAGCCCGAAGGTCAGGTAGATGATGAAATGAAGCGAGCGCTCGCCTCCATCGAGGAGCCAGAAAGCGATGGGAACCGAAGGCAAGGCCCAGCCGACCGAGCCCCAGAGCCTGAGCGGACCGAATTGCCTCGGGGGGTCATCCAGGTTGTGATAGCAGAGCGCGTTGGAGAGCGAATTGGTCGGCTGCTGCTGGGCCGTGTAGAGGGCGAAGAGGCCCGTCAGCATGACCAGGCCCGCTCCCTGTGAAAAGATCAGCAGGGAAAATGCCGCCGACAGGTGCAGCAGGCAGATGAGACGATTGACTGCTATGACACGGTCGGCCAGGGCACCCCAGGCAAAGGGCATCACACAATTCACGACGCCGGCCCCAAGAGCCAGCAGGCTGAGATCCCTGACCTCGAAGCCCTTGGCGTTCTCGAGATAGGGCCCGAGGAACGGGTAGAAAGCTCCCCCTGCGGCATATTGCAGGAGCACCAGCGGAATCAGGACAGAAATCGATCCGGGGCCGGTCTTCTTGATAGGTCGCGTGATATCTGGCAAGCCCCAAATGTTACGGCAAGCCGGCGGTCTGAACAAGAACCGCGCGATTTCTGGCGTGAAACTGTTAACTGCCTGCCGCCGAGGGCTATACTCTCAGCCTATGAAACGGCTTTATCTCATCTCCCTGTCCTGGCTGGCTCTCTTCCTCGCCCCGGCTATCGCCCGGGCGCAATGCGTCATGTGAGGAAAGAGTATCGACTCCGGTTCGGCGTCGGGATTCACCTGGAGCATCCTCTTCATGCTGGGACTCTTCCTGAGCATGGCGAGCTTCGTCATCGGGTTCATCTACAGGAACATCAGAGAAAGCGACCGCAGGAAGATGGGCGGCGGCGCGGCCCCCGGAACCTAGGCGACTCACTTTCGCGCCACGGGAATAAAGCCGATCGAGGTCTCCAGCCAGGAGCCGCAGCTGCAGCCCCCGCCACCCTCGGGAGAAAGCAGCATCCCACCGGCCGGGATCGTAGACAGCCAGCAATCCGGACGCAGCCTGCTCCAACTCGTCACCTTGCCATTTGACCTGTCCCACATGGTCACGTTTCCCGAGCGGAAGATAAAGGCTCCCGTGGTAGCGGCATAGGTTCCACAGCCTCCTCCAGGGAGGCTCTTTTTGAGCACCTTACCGGTCGCCAGGTCATAGGCGCGCGGCCGAACGTAGACCTCGCCATTGACGATCGCCGGGCGCGCCATGTGTCCGCCATGATGATCCTGTCCCCAGCTGAAGCTGTCCTTCCAGAGTGCCTTGCCGCTTTTCGAATCAAAGACATCGGTATGGTATTTCTTGCCCCCGGATGCGACCAGCACCACCTTGCCGCCGCCGCTGGCGAGATAGAAGACGACATCCCCATTGGCCGTGTCGATAGGTTTCTCCCATACAACCTTGCCGGAATCGGAGTCGAGAGCGACGAGGTACTGGTCTGTCCAGAGCGAAGACGAGCCTACCCGCCGATCACTCGCCTTCTTGACCCCGGCGTTGCGGTTCTCGACAAAATAGACTCGGCCGCCGCTCACTGTGATCGTCGGGTTGAGGATGACTCCCTTCGAATATTCCCACTTCAGCAACCCGGACTTTTCATAGAGAGCGAAGAGATTCTCGCTGCAGACCTTATGCGTCACCGGGCCGCTCTTGGCATCGTACCAGCCTGCCCCGGACCCGCCCCAGAAGCTCGTGAAGGCCGTACCCTTCTTGACGCCGCTGCCGATGACCTTGTCGCCCTCCCGGGCGAGGTAGCTCCAGTCGTACTCCCATTCCTTGATGTTTCCCGGACGGACCCTGTAGCTCTTGCTCAGAGCTCCGGTCTTCGCGTCAATGCGCCAGCAACGCCCGCCCATCGCGACGAAGACGTTGTCTCCATCAGCGCACCAATTGCTGCAATCGCGCGGCATATTGAAGCGCATCATGGACGGGATCTCCCAGCTCCAGAGAATCGAGCCATTGTAGGAATCCAGGCAGATGATCCTGTGCAGGCCCTGGACAAAGAGACGCCCATTGGTCGAGAGAGGCGAGGGCTTCCTGCCGTTGCGATCCGGCTGCGCCCTGGGGCCCGGGCGGCCGATCCACTGGACATCGAGATCATTGATGCCTGCCGCGCCCGCGAGCTGCTCGCCGCCGAAGGCCGAGTTGTCTGCCTGGCCGTATTGATGCGACCAGGAGCCCGCCCCCTCCAGGGGACCGCGACGAACGACCGCCCAGGAGCCATCGCGTTCGATGGACCTGAACTCCACTCCGCCCCGCTTCAACCAGGAGGCCAGCCGGGTCGTTGTCAGGGTCGGCTTCAGCTCGGCCGGCTGTCCCAGGTAGGCGATGCCGCCACCGGGCCGCAGTATCCTGAACAGCTCACTCGCGCTGCCCTCGCAGCGCCCCTTCTCGATCATCCCTGCCGAGACGACCAGGTTGGCAAAGTGTCCTGTAAAAGGCAGCTTCGAGAGGGAGTCGACCTTGTAATACTTCAGCCTGACACCATAGACGCCCGCCTTGTAGGCCAGCCTCCGAGCCTTATCCACAGCCTTCTCATCCGTGTCGACCCCGACCACCTGCAGACGGCTGCGCACGGCGAGCTCCCAGGCGAGACGTCCGTCTCCACTGGCAAGCACGAGGCAGATCCCCTGATCAATTCCTGTCTCATCGAGAATTCGCTGGGCGGCGTCGGCCGCCACGCTCGAGTCTTTCGCTCCGGAATAAGGATTCAGCTCGGCTCGCATCGACGGCAGCGTGAGATTAAAAAAATTATCGCACTCGTACTCTGCCGTGCTGAGCTCCTTACCCTCGATTCCCGCCACGATCCTGTAGGTATAGAGCCTGTTGCGGGCGAGCCCTGTGAACTCGAGCTCGTGCTCCCTGCGCGCGCCGGAACGCCCGAGCTTCTCCTGCTCCCCACCCTTTGGCCCGAAAAGAACAGCCGTCCTCGATGCCTCGGCCGTCTCCCAATTCACCACGGCGGTGTCCAGAGAGGTAAAATGCAGGAAAGGGCCCGCCTTCAGGGTGAGCAGCTGTTCGGCGGGGACCGCGATGCCGCCGGAGCCTCCGCCCTCGAGTTTTTTCGATCGGCTGTGCCTGGCGCATTCAGCGGCCGAGAGGGCGCGGTTATAGACCCGGACCTCGTTCAGCGCGCCTCTCAACCTGAAATACTCATCTTTGTCATGGTAGGCCGCCATCTCGTAAAACGCGGACGGTGGATAATCGATGGGGCCGCTCTGGGCTTTCCCGGCGGCCGCGAGCTTGCCATCGACATAGAGCCTCATCTCGACGCCGTCGTAGGTGCCGACGACGTGATACCACTGCCCGGCCCTGAAAGCCCGGTCGGCTGTCATGTAGGTCATCGCCGACGCGCCGCCGGTCCCCTGGATCGCGAGAGAAAACTTCGAGCCTACATAGCCCAGGATCCATCCCTTCTCGTAGCTGCCGTTGTCCTGGAAGGCGCCGATGATACAACCCCAGGGAGCCGCCTGGTCTATCCGGACCCAGGCCTCCGCCGAGATCGCCTTCACGGGCAGGTTCGCATCCTTGTGATCATCGACAATTCTCAGGCTGGAAATCTGTCCTTCGAAATTCATCCCCTGGTGTTCACCTAACTTCACCAGCCGGGGATTCCCCTGCGCCGCGGCGTGCTGCTTCCCGGCGAGGTCGAATACCTTGCGTCCCTTGACCGCGCCGGACTGCAGCAGCCAACGACCGACAAGCCCCGGACTCTTGAACCCGGGAACGTCGAGCACCGCAAGCTCGTCCTTCTTCCCGGCTGTTTCCCCCCTGGCTGGCTTCCCCTTGCCCGCCCTGAAGCAGGCGATCCTGCCCTGGTCCGTACTGACAAAGAGAGCCCCATCGGCTACCGCAAGGCCATAAACACCGCCTTCTACCGCGCCCCTCCAGATCTGCTCGCCGTCGCTTGTACGGAAAGCGGCCACCTCGTCTATTCCCCCGGCGAAAACCGTATCACCGGCAAGGATCATGGTCAGCGAATACTCGCCCGCGGTTCTCCACTTGCCCTTCTTGTTTTTGCGGTCCATCGCCGCCAGCGCGTGATCGCTCAGCATATAGGCCGTATCGCCGGAAATGATCATCTCGTTGCCATTCTTGAAGGTGGCGATCTTGCCGCGACTCTTCTCGTTGCTGCCGGTGATCCAGCCCGTCTTATTGCCCGGTCCATGAAGGACATTGGAATCATCGGTAAGGAGAACGAAGCAACCACCACCACCTTCCAGCGAACCGAGCCTGGCTCCATCCGCCCGGCCAAAAAGCAGGGGCGCCACCCGGCCCTGGGGGGCGATGAGTCGACTGCTGGATGCGAGCAGGGCTCCCTCGAGGGTCAGGCCTCCGTACTTCTTCAGGAAGCCTCCCCTGGAAGACGGCTTGCCGGTACTCGCGTTGACCGCGCTGATATAGGAATCCTTCCATGGCAGGAGGGAATTGCCGAAATAAGCCAGCCCCCTGTCCACCAGCACCCCGGTACGACAGGGCCAGAACGGAATGAAGTTGCCGTTGTTGAGAATCAGGCGCCCGGGAAGTTCAGGCCTCTTCCTCCAGACCAGTTCACCATCGCGTTCCCGGATGCAGTAGGCGTAGCCATCATCAGAGCCGAAGTAAAGTTTCTTCGAATACCAGGTCGGCGCGATCCGAACCGGGGCATCGGTAAAAAAGACCCATTTTTCCCGGCCGGTCTTCGCATCGAGACGATGCACGCCATGATCCGCCGAAGAGCCGTAGTAAACCGAGCCATCTACGACGATGACGTGGAAGGCTGGATCGTAATTGCGCATCGACCGCAGTCCGCGAATTCCGGCGTAGGCATCCCACTTCGCCGGTCCGGCCCAGGCCGGCCGCGGCGCCAGGGCCGCCCGGTGAACCCAATTGAGCTCGAGCTTTTCAGCGACGAGTTTTTCAGCCGTCGTGCCACTGCGGCTGTTGTCATGGCGGTAGGTCGGCCAATCCGCGGACTGAAGCGGGGCGGCCGCGCCGAGGAAGAGGAACAGGAAAACCGGGAATACCGTAAATTTCATGCCGAAGCCCCTTCGGTTCAGGGAATGCGAATGTTCTTTAATCCTTGCCACTGCAGATAGTGTCCGACGATGAGGTTCGATTTGCAACCGCCAAGCCCCCCTCTTGCCCTCGCGCCCGCTCCCGCTTAAAAAAGGAGCACTCAAAACCTCGAGGAAACCAGCGATGAAAATAACCGGTATCGATTGTCACGTCCTGCTCGTGCCCGATGTTCGCAAGGACGCAACCTCCTCGGCCCAGGATGACATCGTCGTCTTCGTGCATACCGACGAGGGAATAACCGGGGTCGGCGAGAGCGACGTCAACCCCTGGATCGCCCGAGCCTGCATCGAAGCTCCCAGCACCCACACCATGGGCATGGGCCTGACGGAGATGCTCCTCGGGGAGGATCCCCTCGACAATGAGCGCCTCTGGGAAAAACTCTACACCGGCAGTTGCATGAACGGCCGCCGCGGAGCTCTCATCTGCGCCATGGGAGCGATCGACATGGCCCTCTGGGACATCAAGGGCAAGGCGGCCGGGGTTCCGTGCTGGGAGCTTACCGGGAAAGAGGCCCGCGACAGCATCCATCCCTACGCATCTCTTCAGCCCAATGGCGAGAGCTACGCGGAATACAAGGAGTCTCTGGTCTCCTGGGTGCTGCATGCGAAGGAGCTCGGCTTCACCGCCGCCAAGCTGGAGGTCACCCTCAGCGGCCCCTACAACCACAGCGGCATGGACGAACCCGATGAAAAAGTCACCGAGGTCGTCGCCGCCTGCCGCGAGGCCGTTGGGCCGGACTTCGTCCTCATGGTCGACGTCCAATACGCATGGAACGATGTCGAGCGAGCGCTCAACACCCTCAAGGACTGGAGTGACCTCGACATCTACTTCATCGAGACGCCCCTGCAGATCGATGACCTCGCCGGCTACGCCAGGCTGCACGATGAATCGCCGGTGCCTGTCGCCGCGGGCGAATGGCAAAACACCCGCTTCGAGTTCATCGACTTGATGGACATCGGCAAGATCGACATCGCCCAGCCCGACGTTGGCCGCGTCGGCGGCCTGACAGAGGCCCTGCGGGTCTGTGACCTGGCAGCCGAGCGCGGACGCAGGATCATCCCCCACTGCTGGAAGACGGGCATCAGCATCGCCGCCAGCGCCCACCTCGCCACGGTGACCCCGCACTGCCCCTTCTTTGAATTCCTCCCGGCCGAGCTCACCGACTCCCTGCTGAGGAAGGAGCTCGTCAAGGACGAGATCGAGCTCGTCGATGGCAAGCTGTCAATCCCGCGCAAGCCCGGCCTCGGCATCGAGGTCGACATGGATGCCCTGCGAAGCTTCGAACGGGAGTGAGACCTCAGAAGTTGTTCTCGACCATGGGCCGGAAGGTCAGCTCGTGTACGACCAGGTCCTCGGGCAGGGTCAGAACAGTGAGTACGGCATCGGCGACGCTCGAGGGCTTCATGTAGTCGGGCCTCGGGTTGGGCCTGAAATCGGTGTCTGTCCCGCCGGGGTAGACGGCGGTCACCCGGATCCCATCCTCGAGCACCTCCTTGCGAAATACGTTGGTGAGCGCCCGGAGTCCTTCCTTGGCCGCGGTGTAGGCGCCCATCGTCGCCATGTCGCTATGGCACACGGTTGAGAGAATATTGATGACGTGCCCCCCTCCCCTCTCCTCTCCTTCATCTCCCGGGCTGTCTCGCGCATGAGCAGAAAGGGAGCCCTGAGATTCACCGCCATGATGGAATCGAACTCGTCGGTACCGATCTCCGCCAGGGGCGCCTTGCGCGGATTGAAGCCCGCGTTGTTGACCAGGACATCGATTCCGCCGAGCTCGGCCCTGACCCTCTCCAGGAACTCTAGCCCCGGAGCCTCGAAGCTGAGATCGAAGGCCGCCGTCACCACCGGCGTCCCGAGCTCTCCCGCGAGCTCCGAGAGCGCGGCCTCGTCACGGCCGCAAACGCCCAGCCTGGCCCCCTCGGCGGCCAACCGCAACGCCAGCGACCTGCCGATTCCGCGGCTGGCTCCGGTTACCACCACGGTCCTTCCCTCGAGCGCTCCCATTCCTTACCTCCAGTGCTGTAAAATCGATCCTGTTCCCCCGCGACCGGGTACAGCAAGATATCGCAAGACACCTCACGCGGGCAATCACTCACCAGGGACATGAACACCGAAAAACGAGTCATCTTTGTCTGCAGCGGCAACATCTGCCGCTCTCCCATAGCCGAGGCGCTGCTCGCCTCGAGGAGTGAGGCGCAGGAGCTCTCCTTCGCGTCCGGCTCAGCCGGAACCCTGGGAATCGAGAACCACTCCGCCGATCCGGATTCGGTCAGGGCCCTGGAGGAGGCTGGCCTCGACCTCAAAAATCATCGCTCCCGCGCACTAACGGATGAACTCCTCGTGAACGCCTTCGCGATCATCGTCATGGCGCCTGAGCATGAAGAATACCTGCTGAGTCGACACCCGGACTCGGCCGGGGCCATCGTGCGCCTCTGGGAATTCTGTGCCGAGGGCCAGTCCGCCGGCGAGATCGAGGATCCTCTCGGCCGGGGTCTCGATGAGTTCAGAAGAATCCGGGATGTGATCGAGGACGGCCTCGACCAGTGGTTAGCCACGCTTGAAGACCGCTGAGTGCGGCGCGCGGACGCTTCAAGACCGGCCGATGAACGGGTATCCTTTTGAACTATGAAGCGCCTGGAAAAAGCCGAGAAGATCCACGCCATCCTGGATGGGCTCTACGAGGATCCCCCGATCCCCCTCGACCATAAGGATCCCTATACCCTGCTGGTTTCGGTGCTCCTGTCCGCCCAGACCACCGACAAGCGCGTCAACCTGGTAACCCCCGAGCTGTTTCGCCGGGCGCCGACACCGCGAAAGATGGTGACGCTGGCGGTCGAGGAGATCCTCGCGACCATTCGCACCTGTGGACTCGCTCCCGGCAAGGCGCGCAATATCCACACCCTCTCGCGGATCCTCCTGGATGAACACGGCGGCCGGGTTCCCGCCGACATGGAGAAGCTCGAGGCTCTCCCCGGCGTCGGACACAAGACCGCCAGCGTCGTCATGATCCAGGCCTTCGAACAGCCAGCCTTCCCCGTCGACACCCACATCCACCGCCTGGCGGCCCGCTGGGGACTCTCCAGCGGGAAGAACGTCGAGAAGACCGAACGCGACCTGAAGGCCGTCTTTCCCCGCGAAAGCTGGGCGAAACTCCACCTGCAGATCATCTACTTCGGCCGTGAACACTGCCCAGCACTCAGGCACGACCTCACCGAATGCCCCATCTGCTCCTGGGCGGCGACCAGGAAGCGCATCGCCGAAGAGGCGAAGAAAAGTTCCGTGCGCTCCAGGACACGCAAATAGTCCCGGGAAAAGCAAGCCCCAGATGACCATCATCCACACAACAGCCGACAGTTTCCTCGAGGTCGCGGGCGAGCAGCCCGCTGGGCCCCCTGCAGTAATGAAGGCCGCCCTGCTCGTTTCTCCCGAAGGGCTCCGCCTCAGCGAGGAGTCCGCCGCTGACAACCCCTACATGAAAACGAGGCTCCCTCTCGACCTCGGCAAGGCCTCCCGACAGCATGAGGCGCTGGCGTCGAAGCTGAAGGAGCTCGGCGTCAAGACGCACATCTTCAGCGGAATCGCGGGACAGGACGATGGTGTCTTTCCCAACAACGTATTCGCCACCACCCCGGGGCGCCTGGTCATCGGCTCCATGCGCCATCCCGTACGGAGAAAAGAGGCCGAACGGGAAGACATCCGCGCCTTCTTCAGCGAAACCCTGGGCTACGAAATCCGGGATCTCTCGGCGGAAGACTGCGTCGCGGAGCTGACCGGCCCGCTGGTCATCGACCGGGTAAGAAACATCGGTTTCTGCGGAATGAGTTCGCGGGTCGACGCGACGGGCTGCGCGCTCATGGCGGAGGCGCTCCGCCTCGATGCAGTGCTGCGCTTTGACCTCGCAGAGGGTGAATATCATACGAACCTCGTCCTTGCCATCGCGGCGGGAGAGGTCTGCCTCGTTCATCCCGGCTCCGTCCCGAACCCATTCCTGCTCAAATCGCTCCGGGCCATTTACGGAGACAGGGTGCTGCTGCTGGAGCAGGCCGAAAAAAACGCCTTCGCCGGCAACTGCATCGCCGCCACCGAAAGGGATCTCCTCTTCAGCCAGGCGGCGGGGAATGTTCTTCGAGAAGAAACCAGGACGGCTCTCGAAGACCGGGGTTTCCGGATCCATTTCCTGGATGTCAGCGAATTCGAAAAAGCCGGGGGGAGTGTCCGCTGCCTGGTGGCCGAGGTTTTCTAATAAATTCTTAACAATCCGCCAGTCTTTTTTTTTGTAACAAACCGCTGAAAAAATATAATTTCGTCTCACCATCATGATTCAGACAACCTCTCTCAAGACCTTCCTGCTTTGCGGCCTCATCACAGCAGGTTCCATCACCGCCTGGGCACCCGCCCTCAAGGGGCAGGACTCGGCCAGTCCCCCGCGTGAGAAGCAGGCTGAAGAACCCGCCAAGGCGGCTGGAGACGATCAAGACCCTGCCAACGTCACGATCGTGATCGGCCGACGAACCGAAGACGAGATCTTTGAGGTGCCATCGACCGTCGAATCGCTCTCGGAGGACTATCTCGCCCGCAGGCGTGCCTACCGAACCCTTCCCGAGGCCCTCGCCGAGGTGCCCGGCGTCCTTGTCCAGAAAACCAGCCGTGGCCAGGGCTCTCCCTACATCCGCGGCTTCACGGGCTTTCGGACTCTCCTGCTCGTCGATGGAATCCGGCTCAACCATGCGGCGATGCGAAGCGGCCCCAACCAGTACTGGGGCACCGTAGATCCCCTGACCCTCGACCGGATCGAGGTCTTCAAGGGGCCCGCTTCTGTCCTCTATGGAAGCGACGCGATCGGTGGAACCGTCAACGCCATCTCCAAGAGTCCTTCCGTTCTTGATTCTCCTTACTATCGAAGTGGGGACGGCCACCGGCTTTACCTCCTCCACTCGAGCGCCGAGCGTTCCCTCACCTCGCGATATGAATACAACTTCGCCCTCACCAGAAACTCCGCCGTCCTGCTGGGACTCAGCTCGCGCGATTTCGGCAACCTCCAGGCCGGGGGAAACACCGGCGCGCTCCCGAATACCGGCTACGACCGGTTTGATGGAGATGCCAAGATCCTGCTCTACCCCACGGAGGAGCTCGAGGTGGTCTTTGCCTTTCAGAAAATGGAAATGGATGACGCCCCGAGAACTCACTCGACCATCCACTCGAAAAGCTACCGGGGAACCACGATCGGCTCGGATCTCAGACGCGACTTCGACCAGGCCCGTCGCCTCACCTATGTCCAGGCACACTGGGTGCCGACCTCTTCCGACTTGCTGGACCGCGTAACCCTCAGTCTCTCGAGCCACCAGCACGATGAAACCGAGAAGAGGGTATCCTCCAACGGCAGGCTGAGAAGACAGGGCTTTAATGACGATGTCCTCGGCAGCTTCATCCAGGCCGAGAAAGACTCTGATCTCGGCCTCCTGACGCTGGGAGTCGAATATTACCGCGACTCCATCGACTCCTTCTTCAGCGAATACGAGACCGATGGCTCCCTCAGGGTCCAGCGTCCAAGAGGACCGGTTGCCGACGATGCGACCTACGACCTGCTCGGTATCTACGCACAGGATGTCTTCAGCCTCTCTGACAGGTTCGAGCTCACCGCGGGCGGGCGTCTCAACTATGCCAGCGCGGATGCCGGCGTCGTAGATCCGGACCCCACGGATACACATGACATCGCCGCCATCTCCGAAAATTTTTCGGCCGCGGTTGGAAGCCTCCGGGCCACATACCGGATCAATGACGGCTGGAACCTCTACGGCGGCGTCTCGGAAGGATTTCGCGCGCCCAATCTCTCCGACCTGACGCGCTTCGACGTCTCCCGCAGCGGCGAGCTCGAGGTTCCCGCCCCGGGACTCGAACCTGAAAAATACACCTCCCTGGAATTGGGAACTCGAATTTCCCGCGACAACTTCGAGGCCTACGCCGCAATCCACCACAACTTCATCGACGGCCTGATCGTCAGGTCTCCGACCGGCGAAGTCATTGACGGGCTACCCGTGGTGACCAAGGAAAACTCCGCCGATGGATTCGTTCGCGGTTTCGAGCTCGGAGGCTCCTGGCTTGTCGCAAAGCGGATGAGCGTCTTCGGAGCCCTCGCCTGGCTCGATGGTGAAGCCGACAATCCGGCCACCGGTAACCCGGAGCCCCTCAGCCGCCTGATGCCGCTGACAGGCCTGCTGGGGATCCGCTGGACCTCCGAAGATGAAAGCTGGTGGGTCGAGGGAACCCTCACCATGGTCAAGGGACAGGACAAGTTCTCCGCCAGGGACGTCACCGACACCCAGCGCATCCCCCCCGGCGGAACCCCTGGCTTCAGCGTCATCTCGATTCGAGGAGGCAAGGAGCTCTTCGAAGATTTCGACCTCTTCCTGGGATTGGAGAACATCTCCGATAAGGACTACAGGACTCACGGCTCAGGCCAGAACGAATCGGGTCTGAACGCGATCATCGGGATCGACTGGAAATTCTGAGCCGCTCCGGACGCAACCCCCGCTTGCGCCTCCACGACTCCATCTGTACCATGAGCCCTCGCTGATGTTCTCCGGGAGGCTTCTCCCCGGCAGGCTGGAGTATTCAAATGCAGGGCTACTGGCGTAAGAACGTAACGATCATGATCGTCCTCCTGGCGATCTGGGCCTTCGTAGGGCTTGGCTGCGGCGTTCTCTTCGCTGACTGGCTCAACCAGTTCAGCCTCGGCGGCTTCCCCCTGGGTTTCTGGTTTGCCCAGCAGGGCAGCATCATCGTCTTCATCCTCCTGATCCTCATCTACGCCATCCTGCTGAACCGTCTCGACAACGAATATGCCGGCGAGCTCGAAGAGCAGGAGATCACTGCGACGGCCGCATCCGCGGACGGCAACGGGGAGCCGGAGGAATAACCCCATGGGAATCAAGGGCTGGACCATCATCTTCGTCGGCGCCTCCTTCACCCTCTACCTGGTGATCGCCTGGATCAGCCGGGTGCGCGACACTAAGGGGTTCTACGTCGCCGGACGCGGCGTGCCGGCCGCCGCCAACGGCATGGCCACCGCGGCCGACTGGATGAGCGCCGCCTCCTTCATCTCGATGGCCGGCCTGATCTCGACCATGGGGTATGCGGGATCGCAATACCTGATGGGCTGGACCGGGGGTTATGTGCTGCTGGCGCTCCTGCTGGCTCCCTACCTTAGAAAATTCGGCCACTTCACCGTTCCGGATTTTGTCGGCGACCGCTACTCATCGAACGTCGCCCGCTCCGTCGCCGTCCTCTGCGCCATCTTCATCAGCTTCACCTACGTGGCCGGGCAGATGCGCGGAGTCGGGGTCGTCTTCTCACGCTTCCTGGAGGTGGATATCAATATAGGTGTCATGCTCGGCATGGCGATCGTCTTCATCTACGCCACCCTCGGCGGCATGAAGGGCATCACCTGGACCCAGGTGGCGCAGTACTGGGTCCTGATCACTGCCTTCCTGATCCCAGCCATAGCCATCAGCATCAAGCTCACCGGCAACCCGCTTCCCCAACTCGGCCTGGGAAGCGAGCTCATCACCGGGGACGGAAAAGGAACGGGGCTTCTCGAAAAGCTCAACCTGGTTAACGAAGACCTGGGCTTCAAATCCTACACCACGGCTTTTGGCGGCACGGACATGTGGAATATGTTCTGCGTGACCCTCGCCCTGATGGCTGGAACCGCCGGCCTGCCGCATGTCATCGTCCGCTTCTACACGGTCAAGAACGTCAAGGCGGCGCGCTGGAGCGCCTTCTGGGCCCTGCTGTTCATCGGCATGCTCTACCTCACAGCGCCTGCCACCGCCGCCTTCGCCCGCTACTATATGATCGACAGCATCAACGGAAAAACCCAGGCAGAGCTGCCGGAATGGTTCGAGAACTGGGAAAAGACCGGTCTCATCCTCTGGATAGATGATGGAGATGGCAAGCTGAGGTACTCCGCTCGCGCGGACAACGAGGTGTTCAACAAGGGCAGGCTCACAGGACCGGCAGCCGCGCTCGGCTGGGACAAACTCATTGCAAGCCAGGATGTCGAACGGAAAACCGCCCTCCAGTTGCTCAACGCCCAGCCAAAGATCCGCGGGCCAGACAAGGACATCATCGTCCTGGCGACACCTGAGATGGCCAACCTCTACGCATGGATCATAGCCCTGGTCGCCGCCGGCGGCCTCGCCGCCGCCCTCTCCACCGCCAGCGGCCTCCTGCTGGTAGTCTCATCGAGCATCGCCCACGATGTCTACTACCGCATGATCAACCCCGAGGCCTCCGAGGCGAAGAGACTGCTGGTGGGCCGCGGCGTGATCGGCATCGCGGTGGTCATCGCCGGGCTCTTCGGCATCTATCCCCCGGGCTTTGTCAGCCAGGTTGTAGCCTTCGCCTTCGGACTGGCCGCGGCCAGCTTCTTCCCGGTTATCGTCCTGGGTATCTTCAACAAGCGTGTTGGTACCATACCAGCCATCTTTGGAATGCTGGTCGGTATCGGCTTCACCGCCAGCTACATCATCGGTCAGGTCTACCTCGGCATGGAGCCGTGGTGCTTCGGCATCAAGGCGCAGGGAATCGGCACCATCGGAATGCTGCTCAACTTCATCGTCACCCTGGCGCTGACGCCGCTCTGCTCCCCGCCTGATGAGAGAGTCTGCGCCCTGGTCGACTCGGCCCGGCGGCCCGAGACTCCCGAGGATGCAGGCCCCGCGGCCGTGGATCACTGAGGCATGCTCGGCCTGCGCTACAACACCCCCGAGGGTTGGGCCAGCCGCGCGCTCGAAGAGCCTGGCGCCCTGCTCCTTGACCACCTTTTCTGTGAACAGAAGGCCGCCGCCATGGCGATGGCGATCGCCCGCCGCCACGGTGAAGAGAAGCCCTCGCTCGTCAAGCTGATGGAAGAGCTGGCGGCGGAAGAAGAGGACCACTTCAACCAGGTCGAGAAGCTGCTCGAGGACTATCCGCCCGCCACCCAGCCGCGCGGCGGCAACCCCTACGCCATCGGCCTGCGACGCTTCATCCACAAGGACGGCCGGGCCAGCTTCCTCGATAAGCTGCTTATCTGCAGCCTCATCGAGGCGCGAAGCGCCGAGCGCTTCCAGCTGCTGGCGAAGGAGCTGCGCGGCTCGACCCTGGGCAACTTCTACGAAGACCTCTACGCCAGCGAGGTCGGCCATTACAGGCTCTTCGTCGAGCTCGGAGTGGATCACGCCGGTGAGAGCCGAACCCTCGAGCGCCTCGAAGAATTACGCCGGTTTGAGGGACAGCTCATAGCCTCCCTGCCCTCCGGCCCCCGAATTCATTCGAGCTGAGAGTCTCTGCCGGGTGAAAAAACCGCCTGTCTGCGGTAAACTGCCGCCTTCGTGATCGTTTCGCCCGGATCCGGGCAATCCCGCAGCAGAAGGTCTCTTCCATGTCCATTGTCGGCCTCGATATCGGCACCACCGGCGTAAAAGCGGTTGTCTTCCGTGAAGACGGGACCTTCGTCACCGCCCCCTATCGCGAATACGACCTCGAGAGTCCGAAACACGGACACCTCGAGCTGAACCCCAACGAGGTACTCGATGCCGTCAGGGAAGTGCTCGGCAAGGCCGCCGCGGAGACGAAAGGTGATCCCATCCGTTCACTAGCCACCAGCACCCTCGGCGAGGCGATGGTCCCGGTTGACGAGAACAACAAGCCGGTCGGCAACGCCATCATCGGCTTCGATGCCCGCGGGCAGGAGTCGGTACCCCTGCTCAGCGAAAAACTCACCGACCGCGAGGTCTTCGACATCGCCGGCCACAGCATCAAGAGCTTCCACTCCATCTTCAAGCTGCTCTGGAGGCGCGACCACGACCCCGACACCTTCTCCCGAACGAAGAGATTTCTCTCCTTCGGCGACTTCATCCAGGCCTCCCTGGGAATCGAACCCCACATCGACTACTCGATGGCCGCGCGGACCCTGGCATTCGACGTCAGGAAGCTCGACTGGTCGCCGGAGATCCTTGGAGCGGTGGGGCTGTCCACCGACCTGCTGCCGCCGGTAGCCGCGCCAGGAACGAACCTCGGCACCCTTGGTCCCAACGACCTCGGCCTGCCTGAAGACTGCGTCGTCGCCGCCGGGCTCCACGACCAGCCGGCGGGAATCCTCGGGGCCGGGATCCAACCCGGCGAATCGATGCTCTCGATCGGAACCGTGATCTGTCTCGGCGTCCATCTCGAGGGATTCCCCGAGGCCCCGGCCATGGTCGAGAACAACCTCTGCTACTACCCCACCCTCGGTGATGGCCAGTACATCTCGATCGCCTACAATTTTACCGGCGGCTCCCTGCTCAAGTGGTACCGCGACAACCTCGCCGGCGACGAGCTCCCCGAGGCGAAGGACTGCGGCAAAGATCCCTACGACATCATCTGCTCAGGCCTTCCCGAAAACCCGACCGACCTGCTGGTCCTGCCCCACTTCGCCACGACCGGAACTCCCTGGCTCGACGATCGGGCGCTCGGAGCGATCCTTGGGATGCGGCTGACCACCACCCGCAAGGAGGTCGTCAAGGCGATCCTCGAGGGCCTGCTGCACGAGATCCGCCTCAACAGCGAGATCTACGCCCAGGCCGGGGTCGATATCCAGCTCTACAAGGCCATCGGAGGTGGCGCCCGATCCGAGACCTGGATGCAGATCGCCGCCGACATCCTCGGTCGACCGGTCGCGATCCTTGCGATCAGCGAGGTTCCCGGAGTCGGAGCCGCCGCGACGGGCGCGCTCGCCGCCGGTATCCTGGCAAACGAAGGCGAGCTCAACGAATTCATCTCCGACTGCTCGGAGGTCACCCGCATCCTCGAGCCGCGGGCGGAACAGACCCGTCTCTACGACGAACGCTTCGCGATCTACCGCGATCTCTACCCCGCCACCAGCGACATCACCCACCGCCTCTTCGCCCTCGGTGAATAAGACCGCCTTGAGAAAAGAACGGTTTTACGCTGTTTTCCGCCAACTATCGCCACTGGATGACCTGGGAGCTTGTCGATAGGATGGAAGGTTGTAAAATGCGTTCGGCTGTGCCCCTGAGCGGGACGAATCTTTTTTAACTCTTTCCTGGTATTCCAACTGATATGAGCCCCCCGACCAACAACCAGCTTTCCTGGCCGGATCTTTCCGAGCAGGCCGGCGAAGAGATCGACATCTTCGAGACCGAGCTCAACCGCTTTCTCGACGGCCAGATGCCGGAGAAGGTTTTTCTCGAGTTTCGCCTGCGCCACGGAGTGTACGGACAGCGCCAGGACGGCACCCAGATGCTGCGCATCAAGATACCCCTGGGAATACTCACCGCCAGCCAGTGCGAGGTGCTTGCCGACCTCTCGGAAGAATACGCCGACTCGATCTCCCACATCACGACCCGCCAGGACGTCCAGTACCACTTCGTCGATATCCTTGACACCCCGAACATCATGCGGCGGCTGGCCTCGACCGGGATCACCACCAAGGAGGCCTGCGGAAACACGGTCCGCAACGTAACCTGCTGCCCCGATGCAGGGGTCTGCGCCGACGAGGTTTTTGACGTCACGCCCCATGCCCGGGCGATGGCCTACTTCCTGCTGCGCCATCCGGACGCGCAGAACTTCGGACGCAAATTCAAGATATCCTTCTCGGGCTGCGCCCAGCATCATTGCGGACTGGCCCGAATTCACGACATCGGCGCCATCGCCGCGACGAGAGAGCTCGATGGGGAGACCGTCGAAGGCTTCGCGGTCTATGTCGGAGGCGGTCTCGGAGCCGTCCCGCACCAGGCCAAGCTCTACAGCGATTTCGTTCCCGCCGAAGAGATGCTTCCTCTCGCCCAGGCGATCGCCAGGGTCTTCGCCAGGCTCGGAGAAAAACACAAGCGCGCCAGGGCGCGGATGAAGTTCCTCGTCGCCAACCTCGGCATCGATGAGTTCCGCAAGAACATCGAGGAAGAGCTCGCCCGGTTGCCGGAGGACGCCCTGCGGGAGAACATCATGGCGGAGGCCCTCGAGCAGACGGAAGAACCCCTCAAGCCTCCCTCCGAGCTGGATCTCGGGGCTCCCGAACTCGACGAAAACTTCCGGGTCTGGCATCGCCACAATGTCCGTGCCCAGGCCCAGGAGGGCTACTCCATGGTGACGGTCTCCCTGGCTCTTGGCGATCTTACCGCGAACCAGCTCAGGGGAGTGGGAACCATCTCACGCAAATATATCAAGGACACCATACGGGCCACGGTCCCCCAGAACCTCCTGCTGCGCTGGGTCTCGAACGAGGACCTGCCCGCCCTCTATAAAGATCTTGAAGACCTGCGCCTCGCCGCGCCGCTCGCAGACAGCATCGCCGACATCACGGCCTGCCCTGGAACTGATTCCTGCAAGCTCGGAATCGCGTCCTCGCGCGGACTCGCGGGCGTCCTGCACAGACAATTCACAGCGGATGCCGTCAGTGGCGAGGGCATGGGAGATGGAGATGGAGGACTGCGTGACGACATCTCCATCAAGATCAGCGGCTGCTTCAACTCCTGCGCCCAGCACCATATCGCCAATATCGGCTTCTTCGGCACCTCGAAACGAAAATCCGGCCGGGTGGCTCCCCTCTTCCAGGTGATCCTCGGCGGCACGACGGAAAACAACGCGGATTCCTACGGCCTCATGGTCGGCAAGGTCCCCGCCCACAGGGCGCCCGAGGTCATCCATAAGCTGACCGCCATCTACGATAGCGAGAAGCAGGACAGCGAGTCGTTCAGGGACTGCATGGAACGCCTTGGAAAGGCCAGGATCCACGAGGAGCTCGAAGAGTTCAGCGAGGTAGGCGAGGACGAGGCCGATTTCTTCGACAATCGCCAGCCCTGGGAATATATCAAGGAGGTCGGCCAGGGTGAGTGCGCCGGTGAGATAGTCGACCAGGCCGAGTTCATGCTCGACGATGCTGAGCGTCTCATCTTCGAGGCTTCCCTGCATCTCGAAGCGGAAAAAACCCGGGACGCCGCGAAGGTCTCTTTCGATGGCATGGTCAAGGCCGCCGACGGCCTGCTCTCAACCAGGGGGCTCCTGCTGTCGGACAACTACGACACCCAGGCTGAGTTCCAGAAGCACTTCATCGATACCGGGGAGTTCCACATCGGGGTGGCGGAATACTTCGCCAAGGCCCACGGTGAGGGAGACGAAGACGTCACCCCCGAGCGCTCCCGCCAGCGAGTCGAGGAGTCCAACCTCTTCATCGAGGAGGCCCACGTGATCTATAGCCGCATGGCCGGCTCGCAGGTCAAGTAGGCGTCGTCTAGTCGCTCGTTTTCGGAGCGCTGCCTGTCTTTGGAGCCGCCGCGGCAAGAGCCTTCCAGAACAGGCGGGCATTTTAAAACGTCACGCGCCATCTTACCCCTAAAGGCCCGCGGAATTGAATCTACGCGCCCGAGTAATCCCTCCGCCCAGCTTCTCCCGCTTGAACAGGAGCCCTTTTTGCTCTAATCTTCCCCGCTATGAGTGAATCCATCCCCGAGCTGCAAAAAATAGACGTCAAGTTCGGCATCGGCGCCCCGGTGGACACTGATTGGGATGCGCTGCTGAACATCTTCAGCCGTTGGCGCCTGGAAGAAGGTGAAGAGATCCTCGACCTGGCCGATTACAGCCACGTACCGGAAGCTCCCAGCATCATCCTTGTAAGCAAGCTCTGGCAGTTCGGGATCGACTTCTCGAGAGGCTCCGGCAGCAGCCGCCAGGAGGGCTGGGCGGGACTCTTCTTTTCCAACCGGAAGGGCCTAGAAGGTGACCCCGCTGCTCGGCTGCGCTCAGTGCTGGAAAAGGCGCTCGGGAAAATTCAGCGCCTCTGTGGAGAAAAAGAATTCCCCCCGGACGTGACGGTCGATTGCGGCGAGGTCGAGTTCTCGTTCAACGACCGCCTGCTGACTCCCAATACCGACGCGATGGATGCCTCGCTGCGCCCGGCTCTTGAAAACGCTCTCGCGGCTCTCTATGGAGAGGGCGGCTTCGAGCTCGTGCGCGAGGACGACCCCGGACGCCGGCTAGGCTACTACGCCAGGGCGGCAGAAGATGGCCTCGACCCGGCCGCGGCCATCTCAAAGCTAAGCTGAGGCCCTCCCCCCTGATTCCTCCGAGGCGGAGCTTCCACTTGAAGCCCTGATGCTTCAATATATGTTTGCGATCTGAAACCTGGGAAACACCATCATGAACCATCGAGGCATGCGATGAAAATCCTCCGTCTTCTCCCGGTCCTCCTGCTCTCTTCCGGAGCGCTCGACGCAGCCGACTGGAACACCTACCGGGGCGACTCCGCCCGCAGCGGCTACACCTCAGATGAGCTGCCCGGGAAACTCTCGCTGCAGTGGACCTACCGGTCTCATGTACCCGATTCAGCCTGGCCAAGCTCGCCCAGGCAGGAGTTTGACCGGGCCTTCCAGACCATCATCGCAGACGGCCTGCTTTACTTCGGCAGCTCGGCCGACCACCAGCTCCATGCTATCGATGCCATCACCGGCGAGGAGAGATGGAGCTACTTCACCGACGGCCCGATCCGCCTGGCACCTGTCTGCGCAGATGGCCGCATCTACTGCGTGAGCGATGATGGGCATCTCTACTGCCTCGATGCCAAAACCGGAAAGCTGGAATGGAAGAGAAGAGGCGGCCCCACCGGCCGCAGGATCCTCGGCAACGACAGCATCTGCTCAATGTGGCCGGCCAGGGGAGGTCCCGCTGTGGCCAATGGCATCATCTACTGGGCCGCCGGGATCTGGCCCTCGGAGGGCATCTTTATCGAGGCTTTGCGACTCGATACCGGCAAACGCGCCTGGCTCAATGACACCGACGGCTTTCGCTACATGCCCCAGCCCCATGGCGGAGCCGATGCCGCCAGCGGAGTTTCGGCCCAGGGGCACATGGTCATCGACAAGGGCAGGGTCTATCTCCCGACGGGGCGCGCAGTACCGGCCGCTCTCAACAGCACCGATGGAAAATACCAGTATTTCCACCTGCAGAAATACGGGCAGCTGGGAGGCTCCTCGATCGCCGGGTTCGGCACCCACTTCTTCAACAGCGGTCGGCTCTTCAATGCCGCCAACGGCGAGTCCCAGATCCAGATCGGCGGGCCGGTGGCGCGGCTGGGAGAAAACCTCGCGAGTTTTTCCAAGGGCGGAATACAGGTTTACCGCTGGGCTGAAAAAACAAAAAAAGACCGTAAAGGCAAGGCGATCAAGTTCACGGGAATCGAACCCCTCTGGAAAATTGACAGTGTACCAGGCGGAACTGAGCTGATCTGCTCCGGCTCGGCCATTGTCAGCTCCGGGGGAGACGAGATCGCTCTCATCGACTCGGCCAAAAAGACCGTGGAGTGGAAGACGAAGGTAAAGGGCACCGCTCACGGACTCGCTTCAGCCGGGGGGCGTCTCTACGTCAGCACCGACGAGGGCTTTATCTACTGCTTCAGCGGAAAAGACAATGGCGCCCAGGCCACCGAGCCCGCCCGTAAAAGAGCTCTCCCCGGGCACCTGGGAACCTACGCCGATGCGGCTGATGAGATTCTCGAGAAATCCGGAATCCGGGAAGGATACTGTCTCGACCTGGGCTGTGGAGATGGAAGCCTTGCCCTGGAGCTTGCCCGCCAGAGCTCCCTGAAGATCTACTGTATCGAGGAGGCCCCCGGGCTTGTCGAGAAAGCCAGGAAGCGTCTCGATGATGCAGGACTCTACGGAACCCGGGTCGTCGTCCACCAGGCCACCCTCAATAAAACAAACTACCCGAAATACCTCGCCAACCTCGTAGTTTCAGGGCGGTCGGTCGCTGGCGGTACGGTGAAAATCGCCCCGGACGAGCTGACGCGCTTGACCCGCCCCTGGGGAGGGGTCGTTGCCATCGGAAAAAAAAGCAAGCTGGAGATCCGGCGACGAGGGGCGCTGGCCGGCGCCGGAAGCTGGACGCACCAGTATTCCAACCCGGCCAATACCTGCTGCTCTGAGGACGCCATCGTCAAGGGACCGCTGCGTATGCTCTGGTTCCGTGACGCAGACCTTCCTGTTCCGCAGCGGCATGGAAGGGGCCCCGCACCTCTTTTTCACAAGGGCTACCTGCTCGTAGAGGGTCTCAATGCCGTACGTGCTACCGATGCCTACAACGGCCGCACTATCTGGGAGTACTCCCTGCCGGGAATCCTGCAAGCGTATAACCAGGATCATCTCATGGGTACAGCCGGAACCGGCAGCAACCTCTGCACAGATGGCGACAGCGTCTACATTCACCAAAAGGAGACCTGCCTGAGAATCGACCTGGCAACAGGCAAAAAGCTCGGCGAATTCAAGACGCCTTCCACGGTAGCTGGAAAACTCGGCAAGTGGGGTTACCTCGCGGCTGTTGCTGGCAACATCTACGGCACCATCGCCGACTCCGAACACATCGTGAAATGGCGCTATCTCAAGGGCGAGATGAAGGATCTCCTGACCGAATCGAAAACTTTTTTCGCCCTCGATGGAAAGAGTGGAAAAACGCTCTGGCGCTACGATGCCGAGCATTCAATCAGGCACAACGCGATCGCCATCGGCGGCGGCAAGGTCTACCTGATCGACAGGAAGCAGGCTGCCATCGACACGATCAAGTACCGCAGGAAAAAGGGAGATAAGGAGATTCCCCACCCCGGCGGAGCGGTCCTGGCGCTCGATGCCTCCACCGGGAAAGTTGACTGGAAGAAGGACAAGGACATCTTCGGCACCATGCTCGCCCTGAGCGCCGAGAAAAACATCCTCCTGATGGGCTACCAGCCGACCCGCTTCCGCCTTCCCTCTGAGGTCGGAGGACGAATGGCAGTATTCCACACCACCGATGGCTACCGCGTATGGGACCGGAAGGTGAATTACGCTTCCCGCCCCATGCTCAACGACAAGACAATCTACGCCGAGGGCGGAGCCTGGGATCTCAAGACTGGTGTCGACAGGGAATTCAAGTTCAAGCGCTCCTACGGCTGCGGAATCCTGGCTGGAGGAAACAACCTCATGCTCTTTCGCTCCGCCACCATGGGCTATTTCGATCTTACCGACACGAAGAAGACCTACAACTACGGCGGCTTGAGGCTCGGCTGCTGGGTCAACGCGATCCCGGCTGGAGGAATCGTGCTGGTCCCGGATGCTTCAGCCGGCTGCAAGTGCAGCTATCTCAACCAGGCTTCGCTTGCACTGGAAACCGCTGACTGAACCCTTTGAAGGTGAAAACATCCGCTTGCCATGAACGATAAATTCCGAATCCTCTGCTCCATCATGATTCTCCTGGCATCAGCAACCTGCACGGCCGCAGACCTGCAATTCAAGATCAACGTCAACCCCGCCGGTATCGCACGCCGGAATTCTCCGACCAGCATCCTGCTGCGCCCCGGCCTGGAGCTGCCCGCTGACTGGACAGCTTCCGGCAAAGAACAGCTCTCTGCCATCCTCACGCCTGCCGATGGCGGCGCGGCCATAGATGCACAGGTTGTCATCAGCCAGGCCTCAAAGGGGATCGAGATCTACTGGATCGAGAAGAAGCTCGACCCCGGCAAAGAGTCGAACTACACCCTGCGCCTTGGGACGGGGAGCAAAACGAGCTCACCTCTCTTCAGCTTCAGGGAAGACACTGGCCATTCCGACCTCCTCTACGGTAAGAAACCGGTGTGGAGGCAGATGACGGCCTACGACCCGGCCAGCAAAGACTCTCTGCACCAGACCTACAAGACCTTTCACCACGTCTGGGGCTTCCATGGAGATGGGTTCATCACCAAGGGCGCCGGGGGGCAATACACCCACCACCGCGGACTCTTCATCGGCTTCAGCAATACGCGCGTCGGCGACAAGCGATGGGATTTCTGGCACTGCAAGGGAGTCTCGGTACGGCACGAAAAATACGACCCTGAGGCCCAGGTGATGGGATCCGTCCTCGGCAGGACCCGGTCGCAGACCGGCTGGTACGACCCCGAAGGCAAGGTGGTCGTGCGGGATTACCGACAGGTGACGGCCTGGCGCCAGGTTGAGGCGCAGGCGCTGCTGGACTTCGTCATCACCCTCGAGGCCGTCTCGGGCGACGTCAGCCTCAAGGGCGACCCGCAACACGCCGGTTTCCAGTACCGGGCGGTAGAGTCAAAGACCGGCCAGGGCAATAAGACCGCCTACGTACGCTCAACAGAGTCCACCGGAGGCAAGAACGATGTCTGGGAAGGCGCCGAGTGGATCACGGGCATCTTCCAGCATGGCGAAAATAACTACGCCGTCACCCACATGGACCATCCGAAGAACCCGCGGCCGACGGTCTACTCGACCCGCAACTACGGACGCTTCGGAGCCTATTTTGAAAAAGACCTGAAGAAGGGTGAGAAGGTGGAGCTGCGCTACCGTATTTTTATCGTCGATACGAAGAAGCACTCGGATGTTTCCGTTACGCGGTATGAAAAGAAATACTGGGACTATATCGAGCCCTCGAAGGTCTCTGTATCAGCCCTGGGTGATTGATGAAGAGAGCTTGAACCATGGCTTACTGGCTGCTGAAAACCGAACCGGGCAATTACTCCTGGGACGACCTCCTCCGCGACAAGGGCACCTTCTGGGACGGGGTCAGGAACTACCAGGCTCGCAACAATATGCGGGAGATGAAAAAGGGAGATCTCTGCTTCATCTACCACTCCGTCGGGCCGAAAGAGATCGTCGGAATCGCCCGGGTCACGAAGGAGGCCTACCAGGACCCGACCACGGACGACGACGCCTGGGTCTGCGTAGACATCAAGCCTGTCAAGCGACTCAAGACCGCGGTGCACCTCTCTGACATCAAGGCCGACAAGCTGCTCTCACAGATGGCGCTGGTGAAGAACTCACGGCTGAGCGTCTCTCCCGTAAGCAAAAAGGAATGGGACAAGGCGGTGAAGGCTGGCGGAGCCTGACAGCAGCCCGGGGTCACTCTCCATCCGGCGGCTTCTTCTCATTCCCCCGCCCGAGCATCTTCGCCCGCAGGATGGCCTGGTCGCCTATCTTCCGGCGCACGGCATCGCTGATGGCCGCTATATTTTCAGCCTGCTGGAGCTGGCCGGAATCG
>CAUZHA010000009.1:0-66570 GCA_963579555.1 Planctomycetes bacterium UBA1146 | reverse complement strand
AGAATACGAAACAAAGAATTCCTGGGATCGTAAAGAAAAGAGTATCCGCTCGAGCCTGGGGACCTGAAGTGCGAGTAAGGCGGAAACTCATCTTTGGAAATAAAGATCAATCGACGGGCTGTTTCGCCCGAGTTACTTGAAAGTGAATAGGAGAACATGATGGGTAGGATCTCAACCACCCTGGTCGCTGGATTCCTCTGTCTCTGTTGGACAGCGGTCTTAGAGGCCCAGGGTAGCTTTAGCTATAGCTTTGAGGATGCTCCCGCAAGCATCCAGGCGGAAGCGGGATCAACGGTACCTTTCCAGGTAAAGTTGATCCTCGGTTCCAGTGACCTTGACGGTGCCACTGGTCCCCAGGGCTGGTCCATGGGTGTCGCCAATGATGGAGTTAATATTTCAGCGGTGACCACCGCGGGATCCGCAGCGGCGGATGTTGCGGATGGAGGCCTTCGAAGTACCGGCTTTGAGGTCTTTGAGATTGTAGATCCTGACCGCAATGACGGCCAGCAGGGTCTCGTTCAGGCCCTGGTGCTTTCTTTTGTCATGCCGATCACCCTGCCTCCGAATACCGATCAGATCGTCGGCTTCGTCGATTACGAAGCAACGGTGGGAGCCGAGGCCTCTACTGGAACTATCGAGTATCGCAATGGCCTGGTCGGTTCCGGACAGCCGGTGAACAACGATGTCACCTTTGAGGGCCAGACGGCTACTCCGACCCTGGCTGCCCTTACTGTCAACATTGAGCCGCCTCCGCCGCCGGAGACTGACTGTGAAGATGGTGAGGACAACGATGGAGATGGGTCTGTTGATTGTGACGACTCCGATTGCGCTGATGCGGCGGCTTGTGCCGGCGGTACGGACCTCAAGCTTGGAACTTCGGACAATCCGGATGCCTCCCAGATCGTTCTCTGTTCCTCAGAGGGAGGTGGAGAGGCGTTGGTGACTGCCTATATCGGGCCGAATGATCCCAACGACCCCCCGAACGCGGGCGCCCAGGGTTGGTCACTCGGAATCGAGCACAACCCCGCAGAGCTTACGATCACCAATGACACCTACCCGACAACCTCGGGAACGGTCGCCGGTGATGTGAACGACGGCGGAATAAGGAGTACCGGATTTGAGAAGACCGAGATTATCGATCCCGCAAGGAATGATGGTCGGGCCGGGCTTGTTTCAGCCGTGGTGCTCTCCTTTACCATGCCGATCGTTCTCGATGCCACCCAGGATCAGTCCATACTCCGGGCGCGCTACGTTGTAGCCGAAGGCGCCGGGGGAGAGGGCTTCTCCTCGGAGATCAACTTTACCGATGGACTGATCGGCGCAGGACAGCCGGTTGATACCGTACTGACGGTCCAGGGCCAGACGGTGGCTCCCCGCCAGATTAGCGGGATCACGGTTGTCCACAGCGAAGATGCCTGTTCGCCCCCCAGCGCCGTGTTTGTGCGCGCCGATGCGAACAATGATGACAAGGTCGATATTGCCGATCCGATCTACACGATCAACTGGCTCATTCGCAATGGTCCGACCCCGCCCTGTCTCGCTTCAGCGGATTCAAATGACGACGGCAAAACCGATATTTCGGATGCGTTGTTTACGATCGCGTACAGGTTCATGGCTGGTCCCGTACCGGCGGCTCCATTCCCCTCCTGTGGCGAAGATGCTACGCCGGACGGATTGGCTTGCGAGAGTTCTTCCTGTCCATAAGATCGGGTTAAGTTAGGGTTGCTTGGGCGGCATCTTCGAGATGCCGCCCATTTTTTTTTTTGCCTCGAGCCGGGGGCAGAAAGGGTCTTTTAAGAAAAAAATATAGGACTTCCATCGGAGGCATCAGGCGGTACACTCGATGACTCAGGTTTTTGAAAGGGTGGGCTGGTTTGCCCATGGTGCCTTTTCTCTGATCTGAGTTCTCAGGCTTCGAGAGAGTTTGGACTCGAGCCATTTAGTCGTGCTTCGGTTCGCGGAGTCGTATCGAGCGAGGAGCTGTTTGGAACTCCCTCGCCGTGCCAGGTGAGCCAGTTTTATAGTGAGACCCTTTGCTCTGCGCGGGCCCGGGGTGCTCGGTCTCCGTCTTGCAGGCGGAGAGTAAGAGATGGCTTTATGCTTCCAGGAAGTCCTGGTTTCCTATTGCCGTGAATGTGACTGTAACTATTGATTCACCGGTTGAGGCTATATGGGCTCACCTGGTGGTTCACTTCAATTAACGATAAGGTCAATGCGGCCCCGGGGGGGGAGATCTATCTTGATAGATCGGCGGTCGCCGCAGGGACTTTTTGATTACTGACAACATGGAGGAGAATGATATGAAATATCTTCTCGGAATCTGTTTTGGCTTTTTGACGGCATTCTGCCTGGCAGGTGCGGTCAATGCCGGGGATTGTGCGAATGCGTCGCTGAGCATCGCGATTGTCGACGAGGCCATTGTCGAATCCGCTGATATCAGTGCGCTTGATGGTATTGACGCGCCTCGTTCCTCAACCGTCTATGCCGCTGAGGGTGAGATAGGGACTGCTACTGTGCATGCGGCGATTGTTTCCAATGGCATCGATGCCGGCGGTGTCCAGGGCTGGTCACTTTCCGCCCTGGTTACCGGAGGGATCCCCACCGGTGCGAACCTAGATGGAACAGCTGGCGCTGATGTCAGCCAGGGTGGACTGCGCAGCGTCGGTTTTGAAAAGACCGAGGTCGTGGATCCTGATCGCAACGAAGGAGCTTTAGGCGCGGTAAGCGCCGTGGTGCTCTCCTTCACCATGCCGGTTACCTTGAGCGGTTCTGGAACCGCTGGCATCCTGAATATCGAGATCGCCACCTCGGAACCCCTGTCCGACACGACCCAGGAGGTACGGGTTGAGTGGCAGGACGGTCTCGTTGGCGCTGGCCAACCGGTCGCGAATGTAGCCACCGTCAGCGGCGCCACGGCCGATTTCTGTACGTGCCAGGCCGCCCTGCTCGTTTTTGAGAAGATGGTCTACCCGTCCTTCCTGCGCTGTGATCCGAATGATGATGGCCAGTCCGATATCGCTGACGCGATTTTCATTGTTAACAGTCTCTTCCGCGGCGGGGCGGCGGCAACGTGCCTTGCCAGCGTCGATTGTAATGGAGACGGACTGAATGACGTTTCCGACGCGCTCTACAATATCGCCTTCAGATTCTCCGGAGGCCCGGCGCCAAGCGCTCCGTATCCCTCCTGTGGAGAGGCCGGTGATGTTGATTGCGAGTCGTCGATTTGTAATTAGGTGAGTGAAATCTGAGCCGGGCTTGAATGGCCGTCAGGTTTCAAGCCCGGAATATACTGAATCTGAAGAGACGGGCGTGGTGAGCTGAAAGCTTCCTGGTCCGTCTCTTTTTTGATGTTAGTAGAGAGTTAAGTATTTCACTTGAGAGCCCTCAGCGGCAGCTTAAGGGGCTTTTCTCCAAAACTCGTTTCTTTTATTAAATGCTAGTATCTCAGGGTGTAATCAAGGGATAGAATTGCCCCCGCATAGTGTTATCGGACCAGTGCGTTCTCTTCAGGGTCATGAAAGAGGATGGCTGGTTTTAAATAGAAATTGTGATCCGTGTCGTGAGACGACGACGTTGCTCCGACTCCTGGGATTCCAGATACCTGCGTCCGGAAATTCAACATTCCGGTTGGCATGATGTCGATTCCGGAGAACGAGGGGGTCGTGTTTAGTTCCGGGAGGGAAAAATGAGAAGTCTGGTTTTCCGTGGCGTAATCCTCACAGGATTACTTGTACTTGGAATCGGCACCGCCTCTGCGCAGCCGACTTTCGATCTTGCAATCGGTGGCGGCGGAGATGTTGCCGGCAATCCGGGTTCGGTTCAGTCCCTCGAGCTGACCTGCACCATGTCGCAGGGAGGGGATGCGGATGGAGGGGCCCAGGGCTGGTCGATCAGCCTGGCGGCTGAAGGTTGTGCCGCGATCACTGGAATTACGACAGAGGGAACGGCTGCGGCCGATGTTTCACAGGGCGGCCTTCGCAATACCGGTTTTGAGAAGAGCGAAACGACCACCGAGGCCGGCGCGGGATCTCTCTGCGATGGCCTTGAAGGCGCGGTGAGCGCCGTGGTGCTGTCTTTTGTGCAGCCCATCACCTTGCCCGGCGATTCCGTCAACGAGATCGCCAAGGTCGCGGTCGATGCGACGATCCCCGATGAGGGTGGCGCGGGCACCGTGTCTTATGCCGATGGGTGTAAAGGTGCCGGGCAGCCGGTTGAGAACACGGTCACCTGGAATGGCCAGACGGTCGATCCGTCCTTCTCTTCGGCAACCATCAACTGCATTGCCGTGGTTACCTGTGAGGGCGCGAGTCCTAACCTGATCTTCCAGGCCGAGAGCCTCGGCCCGGCCGCTGAGTTGAACGCCGGTATGTTGGCAGAGTCGGTGGATGATGATGCTTCCCTCTCGGTTGATGTGCCTACCGGAGGGATTGGAGCGGTCGACGTTTTCGCCGCGATTGTCAGTAACAATGCGGGTGGCGACGGGGTGCAGGGCTGGTCGCTTTCAGCTGCCGTCAACGGCGGCATGAACCTCGTCGGCGCCACGACCGACGGCACATCCTCTGCGGATGTCAGCCAGGGCGGACTGCGCAACACCGGCTTTGAGAAGACCGAGGTGGTCAATCCGGACAACAACGGCGGCCAGCAGGGCGCGGTAAGCGCCGTGGTGCTCTCCTTTACCATGCCGATCACTCTGGATGTTGTCGGTACGGCGACCGTGCTCGCGCTCTCGCTCGAGTCAGCTTCGGAGCAGGGAGCTGATTCGATTACAGGCAGTATTTCCTGGGACGACGGGATGGTTGGAGCCGGCCAGCCGGTGGCCAACGTCGCCACTGTTGGAGGCAGCTCCGCCGATTTCTGTGCCCGCCAGGTCCTGAATGTTTCGTTCACTGAGATCGAAGATCTCAGGAACTCTTTCCTTCGCGGCGACGTCAACAGCGATGGCAAGATGGACATTGCTGATCCTATCAACGTAGTCAACTATCTCTTTCGAAATGGCCCTGAGCCCTCTTGTGAAGATGCGGCGGATGCGAACGACGACTCCAATGTCGACGTTACCGACGTCATGTTGATGATCAATCACCAGTTCCGTGCCGGTGATGCGCCTTCGGCTCCCTTCCCCATCTGCGGCAGGGATGGCGGCTCGATTCTGGATGATGATGGTCTCGGCTGTGACAGCGATACGCAGGGCTGTTCCTGATCCATTTCGCTGCTAAATGAAGAGTAAGAAATCCCCGTGACAGGGTCGCTCCGGTCACGGGGATTTTTCTAATGATTCCCCTGGCTTTGGGTCGGTATTTCGGGGTGCTGCAAAAGCAGTTGTTCCTAGTGCTGGGGGTGATCTATAGCCCTCCAGAGCTCCCCAGAGGCCTTCTGCAGCGTTCAATGCGCGGTTTAGGGGGGGGTATTAGCAAGTATTTGAACGAATCTCCTCTATGCCGAATGCGGCCTCCTGGAGGCACACGTATCTTACAAAACCCTAATCTTGCTGTTTTGGTCTGAAATCAACAGTTTGAAGCCATTTTTCTATCTCGCGATCGGCTCCTTTATTTACCTGCGTTGACAGCCTTCTAGGTGAGGCATATAATCGTTACTGGTCTCATTTTTTTGTGTCTGAATGAACCGCCTTCCGTCAGTTCTGCCTTTGTTGAGTATTGCTTTTGCTGGTGAAAAACAGCTGGGCTAAGGGCAGCGGAGCGGAGGAAAGCCAGTCCGGTTGACCGGCAACTGGCTGAATAATTGAAGAGAATTGGCGCCTGATTTCAGGTGAAGCCTCCGCCTGGTACGGATTGGCGGAATGTTGAGAACAGCGGCGCCATTGCTGGAAAACCAAGTTCATTAGCGGTAAAGCCTGCCCCGAATGGAGGCTTCTATTGCATTGTTTTTATTGTCGCATTTTCAATGCGCAAGGAGAGTGAAATGCAGGCCTTGAATACATTATGGCGGTCCTGGGTCGTTCTGACCGTCATGGTCCTGTCTCCCGTTCTTTTCGGGCAGGCCGGGGATTTTGACCTCGAGATCCGACTCGATCGGGGGGAAGGGGGAGTCTACGGGCCGGGCGATACGGTCATGGCCACGCCCGGAGTCGTCTCGCGGGCAGGTGGAACGCAGGGCTGGTCCTTTGGTGTTCGCCACGATCCGGCGGTCCTGCAGGCCGAGAGCGTCACCATGAAGGGGTCTGATGCTGAGGCGGCGCTCGTCGCTCCCAGCTTTACTCTCACCGAGATTATCGAATTAGAGGATGGAACTCGAACCGGCATTATCCAGGGTGTCGTGCTCTCCTTTATCGAGCCGGCCGAGGTTCCGGTGTCGGATTTCTTCAGCTTCTGCTTTGCCAACTACACCGTGCTCGGATGCGCCGAAGGCGTTGAAGGGCTGGCAACGGAGATCAACTTTGTCTCCGATCTTTCGCAGCCCGGACGTGTTCCGATTGAGATCAACCTGACCATTGATGGGCAGGCGATTCTTCCCGACCAGGTAACGGGCGCCGGCGTCAACGTTGCCTGCGCCATTCCACCCGTTGAGGACACCGCCTCCCTGGCCCTCGCCTTTGGTTCCGAGGAGCCATGTGTGTTGCCGGCTAATCGAGAGGACACGATCGATGTCCAGGTCGAGGTCTCTAACCTGGGCAAGGAAAACCCCGTCGACCTGCAGGGCTGGTCCTATTCCGTGCGGGTCGATCACGAGCTTGTCGAGTGCATCGCGGTCAATCCCGGACCGGCTGTCGCCGCCCTGAATGGCGGCGAGGGGCCTGAGTTCCTGAACTACAAGCTCGATGATCGGGATCTCGATGGGATGATCACCGGCATCAGCGTCGGGGCTGTCGTGCAGCTGGGCTCTCCGGGTACAGAGGTTCTCAGCCTCGAGCCCCTGTCCGCCGCTCCTCTCGACTTCATTACGTTGAGATCACTTGTCTCTCTTGTTGGAGACGATTCGAGAGATGTGGAGCTCAGCTTTGTGGATACCACCCTTGGCGAAGACAGGCCGCTGGAGATCCTGTTCGTCGTTAACGGTAACGGGGTTGTTCCGGAGTTCATTGAAGAAACAAAGACCGTGGTCCTCGAGGGCACTCCAATCGCTCTCGACCCGACATTCATTCGTGGAGATGCCAACAACGACTCCCATGTGGATATCGCCGATGGAATCTGGATCGTTCAGATGTTGTTCTATAACGGTCAGATGACTGCCTGTCTTCCGGCTGCGGATGCCAACAATGATGGGGCTCTATCCATCTCCGATGCGCTGTACATCATCAACTACAGGTTGCAGCCAGGTTCCACGAACTTCGCGCTCTACGCTCCGCCCGATGGTCCCTATCCCGATTGCGGGACCGTAGAAGGCCTCGGAATTGATGATTGCGAGCCTGGGTCACATGTATGCTTCCCCGCTAACTGAAGATTGCCCGTAAAAAGGCGGCTCCTTCGCGGCGATCCGGCGCTGGATGGGGATCCAGACTAAAAATTATCACCATAGGGGCGGATTCCAGCGCCAGCTGGAATATTCTGTAAGCCATTAAAAATAATAGGCTTGGGGGATTGATGCTGGGTGAAAAGTTGAATTCTCCCTGTTCAGGCCTTAACATTGAACATATCCCCGTAACATACCTTGTCCGCGATTCCAGCAGGCAGAATGGTTCTGAATAATACGGCAGTTGATGAGTGAGGAATTTCAGTCTCGCAAGCTGTGGATCTCCAGTTGAGGAGAATCCGGGTCTCTGAGGCGGTCTGAAATTTTTCGAGTTGAATGAAAGTTCCCGTGGGCTACCTGGAGAAATCCGGTAGAGGGGCACTTAATGAGTTTTGGCAGGATGCCGGCAGTTCCCCCTGTGATACGATCTTCTTTCCGGATCTTCCTGGCATCTTACTGGTTTCCACCCCCAGAGAAGTGATCATGCTAAGAGAGTCTTCCCTCCCCGTTTTTCCGGGTTTCGTTCGCCTGCTGAGTCTCCTGGTGCTTCCGGCCCTGGCGGCTCTGCCTGCCTGTAAATACGATTCCGCGGATGTTGAATGGACCATTCCGGCCCGCGGTGATAGCGAAATCATGGCTCAGCCGGTCATAGCCGTCCGGCTTACCAATACGATGACCGCGTCCGACATCGCGAATACAGAGTCCGGGATGATCACCGTGACCGGTGACCAGACCAGCGGTGAATACAGCGGCACGATTGTCGTCGCCAATGAGCAGGATGTTTATAACGGCCAGACGATCGTGGAATTCCAGGCTGGAATCAACCAGCCACCCGCCTTGATCGATCCCCTGGATCCGTCACAAGGAACTGAGGAGCCGGGGGGGGACAACACCCTTGTCTTCCTGCTCAACCCGCTCGAGCAGTTTAAACCCGGTGAGCGGATTACGGTGAAGGTGTCTGAAGACGTCACCGTGCTCAATGTTCCCTTTTCAGCCCCCTATGTTTTCAGCTTTACCGTTGAAGGCGGAGAGGCCCGCTCGGAGGGAGAGCTTTTTGTGCGTGAGACCATCCCGCTGCAGTCCTCCGGGGCCGCGAGCCTGAGACCAGCGGTGACCGCCTATCTCAGTGAGAACATCACCGCCGGGACCGAGAGTGACGCGGTCAGGGTGATGGGGGGGCAGTCTGGAAGTCACCCGGGCGGCGTCTCACGGCTGGAACAGAGCGATGTGCTGACCAGCGTGGTTCATGTCCTCGGGGCTTCGGACAGTTTCCTGCCCGGGGAGAAGGTCAGCGTGACCTTCACCAGCAATATCAGCGGTGCCGGTTCGTCTCCCTTGTCTCCTTACCAATTAACCTTCCAGGTTCGTCCCGGTCTGAACGAGGGCGGCTGGGAACCGGATTATCTCGAGCCATTGGCGCCTGATCGGGCTGTCGCAGTCCTCGCGGCTGATTTTATGCCGGGCTCAGGGGCAGTTGAGTTGCTTACTGTCAGCTCTACCCTGGTGACGCTCTATGATTCCCAGGGGCGCCGGGGTACAGCCGCAGTGCCTGCAGGCTGGACCTTTACGGATGCGGTGGCGGTGGATGCGGACAGTAATGGATCGGTCCAGATCGTGGCTATGCTTCTGGGTTCTCAGGGTGAGTTGAGGTTACAGGAGTATCGTGTTGGCGATTCAGGCTCCATCTCCTCTACCGAGTCCCGGTTGGATTTCGCGACTCTTTCCGATGGGGGCGAGGGAGCTTCCGCGCCCAGTCTTTATCTTGCGGATCTGGATTCAGACGGTTTGCCGGAGTTGATGGCCCTGCATGGGGATGGCAGCTTTGCCGCTGACGCGGTGCCTGGTCTTCCCGCCGGACTCGGCGACTTTGGCGACCTCGGACTTCCAGTGGAAGATGAAGAGCCGGAGTCCACCGGCTACCTGACCATCTTTCAGCTGACCATGGGGCTTCCTGCCGATGGCCAGTTCAACTTCAATGATCCCGAGAACCTTCTCGAGCTCCAGTTCGCGCCTCTGCGCAATCCCATCTCGGGATTTGACCCGAGCCGGAAGATCCAGCTTGCAGACCTCGACAACGATGGACGCCTGGATCTGGTCAGCGAGGCGATGGACGGCGACCTGGCTGGAAGCCTGGTTCTCTATCGAAACCAGACCACCAGCGCCAACCCTTTCTCTTTCCGGAAGGTGGGAGTTTTGAAGGATTCCGTCGAAGGCGATTACGCTCCTGATGCGTGGATCGTTTTCGATTTTGATACAGATGGAGATGTCGATGTCGTCTCCTGGAAGGACAGCTCGCCCCTTCTGCATGAAAACACCTATCGAGATGTGGGTGACCTGCTCGCCGGGGGCTTTGATGGAGGCAATGACCTGCTGGGAAGCCTCAGCGGCGACGAGCCGCGCGGACTTCTCTTCGAGGAGGTCGTTCCCGAAACGGTCGATCTCAACGGAGTTGTCGCTCATCGGGGAGACCTCCTGGAGGCCTCCAATCTCGATGGAGATCTGCTTGGTTCCGCGGACCTGGTGGTCGGCGGCGCAGGCGAAGAAGACCGCGGCAGCCTCGTCGTTCTGAGAAACCAGAGCATTCCGGGTGTCGGGCAGAGCTTCGAGAAGATCGAGCTGGATGCCGGAGAGGCGGGAGTCGTCTCGGGCCTCGCGCTGCTCGATCTCAATGGAGATACAGGCCTTGATGTCGCCACGGTCTCCGATGATTCTCCGCTGGTCTATGGGTCGCTCGGAGTCCAGGCCGCGACGGTTCCGGATCCTACCCGCTACCGCCTGCAGCCTGTGGATGAGAATGGTAATGACGTCACCATCGATGACCTGGCAAGCCTTGAAGCGGACGCTGCCTTCGGGGTGAAGGTCTTTGCGGATATCCAGGCATCCTTCTCGGGTTATTCCGTCGCTCTCGACTATGAACGGTTTGAGCTCGATTACCTCGGCTTCACCGCGCCGTCCGGGTTTGAACAGCTGGCCTTGTTCGAGGCCTGCCCCGAGGATGAGAGCGATAATAGCTGCGGGGGGTTCGCCACCGCCTCGATGACCTACCAGCAGGACACCACCGGGGCCGCCTTCGACAATGTCGAGCTGGGTGTCTTCAGGTTCCGCTGCCGCCAGGTGTTCGGGCGTACCGACACCCGTATCGGGTTTGCCCTTTCCGGGGCCACGGTCGTATCCAATGTCCTGACGGCTGTTGAGGCGGGGGTCTCGCAGGAGGTCCCTGTGGAGATGGGCGAGGCGATAGAATTCGAGCTCGAGCCGCCGCCTCCGCCGGAGCTCGAGGTGAGCTGCAATGTCCAGGAAAGGGGCGCTCTCTCTTCAGAGGTGCTCATCTCCTGGCAGGCTCAGGTCCTGCGCTACGATCGCGTCAAGATCCGGATAGCCGAGGGTCCACCGATCTATATCGACTGGGACAGCGGCTCCTACCTCGTGGGGGTCTCCTCTCCCGGCGATGTTTCCATTTCCGTTGAGGCCCTGCTTGCCGACAGTGATATCGGCCCGACTGTGATCTGTGGAGTGGTGCATGTTCCCCAGCCCGGCGATGTGCGCTGTGGCAAGGAAGGTGAGCTCAACATCGTGACCTGGGATTGGGATCCGGGGATTGCCGTCGAACAGTTCAGGATCTATCGAAACGGCTCCTTCAGGTCGAGCGTTCTGCCGGTGGGAGGTTTTATCTTTGAGGACAGCCCCTCAGCCGACGATGGCAGTGATCTCTACGAGGTCAGCGCGGTCATCGGCGGCATCGAGAGCTCCAGGGGAGCCTGCAGTGGACTCGATCCGGAGCCCTGTGATACCGAGGTTCCTATTCGTTCGCCGGTGGTGGGGACGCTCCTGTCACGCTCGAGCTCCTCGGCTCCACTGAGGATCCGCTGGGACTGGATCAACGGAGAGGCCTACGATCTCATGAGGCTCGAGCTTCTTTTTGAGCCGGCGGCTCCAGGCAGCGCTCCGGTCAATCTCTTCGGTGAGACGGGTATGGAGTTGCAGGGGCAGGAGGCCAACCAGGACTCCTTCATCTACGAAGGTGAGCTGGGCCGGGGCGGGGCGGCTCCGGGAACCTATACGCTCACCTTGACGGCGACAAAGAACGCTGATGGCGCCTGTGATGGGTTCCCGGCAGGGACCCCGATCGACAGCGATTCGGTCACCTTCCAGCCCTTCACGCTGAATGCTCCTGACCTGGACGAGGTCGCCATCTTGTGCGTCAAGGATTCCGGCGGGATCGCAGTCAACTGGGACTCCCCCTGGCGCGGCTATGGAGACAGCCTGCTTCAGCTCGAGCTGAGCCATGTCATCGCGGGCGCGACGGTCGACTCGAGGACCGTCTTCGATATCCTACCCAGCGATACCGGCTATTTCTTTGACTCTATTGAGCCGGTTGGCTCCTACGAGGTAACCCTGAGCGCTGGCGGAGACGAGGCCAGCTGTGTCGGTGGCGTTATCTATTCACCCTCCATCTCTCTTGGAGCGGTCGTTGCCGCGGTAGGAGAGCCCTCCTTTGAAATTCCGATCGTGACTTCCGGGCTCTCCTCAGCTATCGAGGCGGTTGAATTCGAGCTCGTGATCCCAGAGGCCATCTCGCTGCTGAGCCCGGCGCTCGCTTCGGTTCCCGAAGGTGATGGCCTCAAGCGGATCACGGTGAGCGAGGGCGACCTGGTCCTCGAGTCTATCGGAGGCTCCTCCGAGGTTGTCCTGGCGAAGCTCCAGGCCGAGCTTCCTGCGGTGCTTCCCCAGGGTAATCTCATTCGACTCGAGAACATACGCATTCGTTTCTCCGGCTTTGACAGTTGGCGTTCTCTCGACATGGCAGAGGGAGCTATTCAATACGCGAATAGCTACCTCAAGCTTGACCTGGTTCCCGATGCGGAGGATTCCGCGATTTTCCATGTTGCCGTGAAAGGAAGCCTCCGCGCTCCGTCTGAGATACCGAACTATCGCTTCAATGCCTACACCGTTCACCTGCAGTTCAACCCCGAGCACCTCGAGCTCCTGCCCGTTGACCAGGAGCAGGAGGGCACGGTCGCTGCTGACCTCGGGGAGATCTTCCTGCCTGTAGAGGATACGCTTCCTGACATCAACTCGAGCGGAGACCTGAGGGTCGGCTGGATCAGCTTCAACTTTTCCACTCTCGGGTCTGACTTTATCGCTCCGTTTGAGGATGGAACCGTCCTGAACTTCACCTTCGCCTCGAAGCTGGCCCCGGACGATCCGCGGACCATCTCGCAGATCACCTTCCTGTTTGATCCCTCCGCCGATCAGCCCACCTCCTTCTTCCCGGAGCAGGCTATTCCCGGCCGACCGGTGATCGACGCATTCCTGGATACGAGTGTGACCCTTGGCGGCAACTTTCCCGCGCTCGGGCTCGCCTCGGCTACGCCGGTTACGGGGCCACTCACAGGTGGAAACGAGGTCCGGCTTTCAGGCGAAGGCCTCGATGGCGGCGCCGGGCTCACCCCGGAAATCAGGCTTGTTCCTGTAGAAGGAGGCTCTGAGAGCATCGAGGTTCCCGCTGCGAATATTACCGTTATGGACTCCGGCGCCATATCCTTTGTCGTACCGGATGCTCTCGGACCGAGGCCCGCCGCGCTTCCGGCTTCAAGCAGCGTACTCTACGACATCCTGCTCTCGACCGGAGGGCAGGATGCACTCCTTCCCGAGGTCTATTCCTTCGAGTCGCCCAGCCTTGAAGGCGTTGACGTGAGCAGCCTGCGGGCAGGCTGTGGTGATTTCATCGAGGTGAGAGGCGCCGGGTTCTCCCGCAGCACCGTGGTGAAGCTGCAGGTCGATGGCCTCGAGCCGATGGTCGCGTTGCCTTTTGAACGTTCAGGACGATCGGCTGTTTCAAACGACGGCCGCACGATGCTCGTTCGAGCTCCCGTCGAAGGGCTGCCTGTCCTCGACGAGGCCTTCGTGGTGGTCGAGGTCCTGGATCCTTTTGATCTTGCCGGCGTGCCCATCGAGGTCCTGTCGCTGCCAACTCCCCTGGATATCATCGAGGGAGAGTGTCCGGATATGCAGCCGGAGCCCAACCAGATCGAGGTCAACTTGGTCCAGCCCAACGCGGTCTCGATCTGTGGCGGTAGCCATGTAGATCTCTTCGGAGATGGCTTCACAGATCGTTGCGAGGTCCTGGTCGATGGAATCGTTGTTGATTCCGCAGGGTTCGTATTCCACTCAGGACAGCATCTGAGCTTTTTTGCTCCGAGCCGCGAAAGTGCAGGGCAGGCTTCGCTGCGGGTTCGGGATCCACTGACCCTGGCCCAGAGTGAAGGCTTCCTTCTTTACCTGGATCCCCCGCCGTTTATTCGAGGAGATGTCGATGGGGACCGGCAGGTTACGGACTCTGACGTGACCCTGCTTTCGAGTCTCCTCTTTGGTGGAGCGGGTGTCTGGCCGGACAACCATGACGCTGCTGATATCAATGATGATGGCCGTCTCAATTTCGGCGATCTGATGAGGTTGCTTCAATTCCTCCAGGACCCCGCCGATGTAACCCAGATGCCGCCGGCGCCGTTTCCCGGGATCGGCTCTGATCCAACCGCTGACGATATCTGCGAGTGAGCACGAGAATCGTTGGCGCTTGACAGAGATTATAGCGAGGGGTATCTTACTCAGCCTCTGATCGTAAGCACCTTGTCTCGTCGGATCTTACGAACAGTTAGAAGCTCTTGCCCTTTCGGAATACGAGGAGTAAGCGATGGGCGTTTCTGCGAACCTGTTCGGTCGGAGCGGGTTGAGTTCATCGCTTGGGGGCATTTATTCTCATGGGTGGAAGCCGCTTTGAAGGCCGTACCCCGGGGTCCAGAATGATTGAGGCGAACGTTCCTTGAAACGCGCTGTTATTTCAGATATCCATGCGAATCACGCCGCGTTTGAGGCTGTTCTTGCTGACATAGAAGAGCAGGGCTGCGAGGACATCTATTGCCTGGGGGACATCATTGGCTATGGGCCGGATCCCCGCATTTGCATCACCCTCGCCGGTAAATGCGCTCTCAACCTGCTTGGCAACCATGAAGAGGCGGTTCTCTTTGGAGCGATCGGATTCAACCCGAAGGCGAAGGCTGCGATCGACTGGACCAAGGAACAGCTGAGCATTGAAGGCCAGGAGGAGGAGAACCGCGAGATGTGGAATTTCGTGGGCGGGCTCTCGAAGCATCACAAGGAGGGGGATATTCTCTATGTGCATGGATCACCGCGCGATCCTACCCGCGAATACGTTTTCAAGCAGGACATTCGCGATATTCCGAAGATGGATGCCCTCTTCGGCGCTCCTCCGGATTTTGAATGGAAGGTTTGCTTCGCCGGCCACACCCATCATCCCGGAATCTTTGTCCAGTCGACGCCCTATAGGTTCCTCGATTCCCGGGAGATCGATCATCGCTATGAGTATTCGACTTGTCCCGAGCGGATTCTCGTCAACGTCGGCTCCGTTGGCCAGCCTCGTGATGGTGACAAGAGGGCATCCTACGTCATCGTCGATGACGAGGCCCTTCACTTCAGGCGTATCGAGTACGATGTGCAGCTCACCCTGGACCGCTTCGAAGAAAACCCCGGGCTTCCTGACTACCTGGCCCAGAGGCTAACCGAGGGGAAGTGAGCTCCAGCGAGCGGGTTCCGTGAGGGAAGCTGCTGAGCAAGCTGGGCAGCGCCGGGAATCCGATTCCCTCTTTTTGCAGGCCGGGCCTGGAGGCTTTCCGGACTTACGGATCCTCTTTTAAGTTCATGGTTTGCGAGCCGGGGGAGCTTTCGGTGTCGCCGGCGTTCGGGATGCCGGTACAAAAAGAGACGCAGGGGTGGACTTTCCCATGCAAGTCTTTATTGTTGTTGGTCCCGCGGCTTATTTTCCAATGTTGTACAGGTTTCTCAGAGCATGGTCTGGCGCTATATACTTGCCTTCGTACTGTCGATCGCCCTGCTGTTCGGCTGGCAGATTTACAATGCTGCCAGGGTGCCGAACAATCCACCGGTAGCTCAAAAGGCAGATCCCAAGGCGCGGCCGGTCGCGCCGGGCCAGCCTCCGGGGCAGGCCGCCCAGGGCGCGATAGGGGCTGCAAAGCCCGCCGTGCCCGCCTCCGGCAGTGAGAAACCAGGAGAGAAAGCCCCCGCAGTTGAACAGAAGGCTGGTGGATTCTCGGCGGTCTGGAAGGATGGGCTTGGGTCTCTCGAGCGCGTCCTGAAGGATGACGCTGAGCTTACAGTCTTCGGTCCCTCGGGAGGCGGCCTGGCCCTGAGTGTATCCGATGGAAAGGACGGCTGGAGAAGGCTGGACTTCGGCTGGAAGGCGATCGAGGGGGCGGCCGATTCGGGGTGGGCCCACGAGCTGCAAGATACGGAATCTTTCAAGGTTACCCGTCGGGTTGCGGTCGGTGTTACCGGAGATGGCATTCTTCGCCTCGACGTTTCCCTGGAGTTTGAAAACAATGGGACCGGGCCTGTGCGATATCGCCTGGGCGGAGGCTCAGGTGCCGACGCTGGGTTTGTTGCCGCCAGCAGGGTTCGCGCCAAGGGCCAGTCGAGATCGGTTGAGAGCCATCTCTGGCAGGGGACTGAAGAGGAGCCCTGGAGGCGAGAGGGGGAGGCGCAGTGGGTCGCGATGAGGCGTGGCGGCAAGCTGGCTGTTCTTTTCTCAAAAGATGGAGGCTACGCGGCGGCGGCGATCGTGGACACATCGGGCACTTTTCTCGAGGGCCTGCCCCTGGCGACCGGCCAGAGCAAGCACAGCTATCAGCTGGCCATCGGCAGCAATGCCCCCGGGATACTCGACAGCTACGGGGTCGAGGGCGAGCTCGCCCTCATCAACCACACCGAGGTCGAGCTTGTGCCGGACCGAATCAAGGTGGTGGTGGATTCGGGGCGGAGCTCCATTTCAGAAGTTTTCCTGCTCGATCATTATACCGCGGTCGAGGGGGCTGCTGACAGGGAGCACCAGCCTGTCCTGCTCGAGCCGGTGACGGGAGCGGCTCTTCTCAGCATGGGCTCCTCGATCGGGCCGGGCGGGGACGCGGCGGAAAACTGGGGCGGGCAGTGGAGTGAATCGGTGCGAGCTCTCCCTGGTGGCGGGAAGGAAATCATCTTTGAAAAACGGATCGGTTCGGTTCGAATTCGCAAGAAGATCGCTCCGGCCGCTGTCGATGAGTTCGACGAGTTGCTCGGGGAGGGGGCTGGAGCCCTAGCCGATGGCCACCTGCTGCGAGTCAGCGTTGAGCTGACCAACCTGGCCGATGTTCAGACTCCGTTTTCATTCATGCTCTACGGCCCCTGCGCCATGTCTTCTTCGGCCTCATCCGGTCGGATGGCTGGCCTGGATATCCAGCTGGCCTTCGGGACCTACGGCAGGAAAAAGGGAGTCCTGGCGGGTGTTCACGATATCGATGACCTGCCGGGCCTCGTCAACGACAGGGAGGTGGCCTGGCTTTCTACCGTGAACGCCTATTTCACGGCACTCATGTTTCCCCGGACCCGCGAAGAAGGCGCCCGGGGAATCTACGCTGAACCTATACCTTATCCATCTAATGGTTGGTGGCCGATTTCTGACACTGGCGTCGCAGAGGGCAGCCAAAGCCTGAGGACTGGTTTCAAGTGTACCAGCCGCCTGCCGCCCGGAGGCAATCCCAGGGAGCTCGTCTTCGGGCTCTACATCGGCCCTCGTGTCAGCGCCTTTATCGATGCCGGCTCGGCCCTCGAGTTCGATGGCGCCAACGATTTCGGGCTTACCAGCGCTCTCATTCATTTTTTCATGGGGCTGCTCAATCTGCTGCAGAAGGCAACCCTCGGCAATTGGGGCCTGGCGATCATTCTCCTGACGATCATCGTCAAGATCTGCCTGCATCCGGTCACGCGGAAGAACCAGCGCGGCATGATGCGCATGGGCAAGGCCATGGCGAAGATCAAGCCGGAAATGGAGGTCCTCCAGGCGCAATGCGGCGATGACAAGATGAAGTATTCCCAGGAGGTTCAGAAGCTCTGGAAGAAGCATAATGTCAACCCGGCCAAACAGATGCTCGGCTGCCTGGTGATCTTTCTGCAGATGCCGATCTGGATCGGCATTATCTGGAGCCTCGAGTATTCCATCGGAGTGCGCCAGGCCTCCTTCCTCTATATCGAGGATCTCACCAGGCCCGACATGCTGTTTCCCTTTCCCTTCCATGTTCCGCTCCTGGGGGAATATTTCAACCTCCTGCCTGTCCTCTACGTCGTCCTCACCATGGTGAACCAGAAGATGCAGCCGCGTTCGGACGATCCGCAGGCGGCCGCGCAGCAGAAGATGATGGGCTTCATGATGATCTTCTTTGGCTTCATCTTTTACGGCTTCGCATCAGGCTTCATGCTCTACATCATGACCAGCGCGGCCCTGGGAATCGCCGAGAGCAAGATTATCAAGGCCCAGCTCGCCAGGGAGGATCTCGAGCTGGAAGGCAAGCCTGGAGGGGAAGACACCGCGGCGTCCGCGGGTCCTCTCTACAAGGCGAGAAACAAGTCGGCGGAGAAGAGCATCGTTCCATCTTCGGCGAAAAAGAAGAAACGTCGCAAGCGGTTCTAACGCCATGAGGCGCGACTGAAGGAGGCATCTTGCTGGAGGGCACCATTCTTGCCTGTGCTACGCCGCGGGGGAAGGCCGCGCGCGGAGTGTTGCGTCTCAGCGGCGCGGATGCGGTTGCTGCCGTCGGCAGGATCTCTTCCTCGTCTGCGGCCATTGAGGACTGTCCGGGCTACGGCGGAGTCGAGCTGCGGCTCGAGGTCGATGGGGGAGCTTTTGATGCATGGGCGGTCGTCTACAGGGCGCCGCGTTCCTATACGCGTGAGGATGTTGTTGAACTGCACCTGCCGGCCAGCCTGCCTGTGATGGGGATGGTCGCCCGGGCCCTTGTTCTCCAGGACGGCGTGCGCTGGGCCGGCCCTGGCGAGTTCACCCTGCGCGCCTTTCGCAGCGGCCGCCTCGACCTCGCCCAGGCCGAGGCCGTCGCCCAGGTCATCAGCGCTTCCGAGGAGGCTGAGCTGAAGGCGGCGCGCCGCGGTCTCTCTGGAGAGCTTGGTGATACTGTACGGCTCATCGCGGACAACCTGGTCGAGACCCTCGCCCTGCTGGAGGCCTGTATAGATTTCGCGGACGAGGATCTGCCCGAGATCTCAGGGGGGAGGCTGGCGCGGAAGATCGCAGAGGTCGGCGAGGCGGTCGACGAGCTGCGGAGGTCATCCTCACTGCGAATGGCCGCCCCGGGCTCTTTTCATTGCGTGCTGGCGGGCTATCCCAACGCGGGGAAGTCGAGTCTTCTCAATTCCATCCTCGGTCGTGGGGAGGCGCTTGTTTCCGAGCTTGCGGGAACCACCCGTGATCCGGTGCGTGGGACGAGCTCCGAAGACGGGGTCGATGTGACCTGGGTAGACCTCGCCGGGTGCGACTCGGGCAAGGAGAGATGCGAGCCTGCGGGGCTTGACAGGAACATGAGTCCCGAGACACGGGGGGCTGTAGAGAGGTTGACCAGCCTGGAGCTGGAGCATGCGGATGGAGTCCTCTGGCTGGTCGATGCTTCCGGGGATACCGCAGGGAGCATCGATGCCTTCAAGACGCTCGATGCGAAGGTTAAGCTGCTGGTCTTCAACAAGGTGGACCTGCTGGATGAAGCGGCGGGAAATCTTCTCGCCTCGAGCTATCCGGGAGCGCTGCTGGTCTGCGCGCTGGATGGGACAGGCCTCAGGGGGTTGCGCGCTGCCGTGCGGGACCTGGCCGGGGCCAACGGGCAGCCTGGGGCGTTGGGAGGGGAGCCCGCGAGATTCCTGGTGAGCTCGCACCAGGAGGCCGCTCTTCAGCTAGCCATGGAGGGGGTTGAGAGGGCAGGAGAAGCTCTTGCCACAGCCTCCGGGCTGGAGCTGGCGGCGGCTGATTTGCGCGACGCGTTGAGGAGCCTGGAGGACCTGGTCGGGGAGGTGACGCCCGATGATGTCCTCGATCACGTCTTTTCGAGCTTCTGCATCGGCAAGTAGGGGTAAAAAGCCCTGCTCCGATAACATTAACCTTTGCGCCACTGATGGTTGTGTGTTATTTAATGTACCCGTCCCAGAGGTAGTGGGACAGAAGTGAAGAAAAAAGAAGAGAATGTGATGAGGCACTCCGACTGCTGGGGCGGCCTCAGGTTAGTCAGCGTATCTTAGCGACCTTTCTAGGAGGCCGTCTTTGGGCCTTGGAGATCGGGCGTTTGCGCCGATTTTACAAGAGGAGCAGGTAGTCTATGAAGTGTCCCTTTTGCAAGAAGGACAACGACAGGGTTGTCGATTCGCGTGTAATAGGCGAAGGGCGTTCTATTCGCAGAAGGCGTAAATGTCTCACCTGCGACAAGAGGTTTACCACCTACGAGCGCATCGAGGCTGCTCCCCGTCTCGTGGTCAAGCGGGACCAGCGGCGTGAGCATTTCAACAGAGATAAAATTCTCCAGGGACTTCGCTTCGCTTGCAAGAAGCGGCCTATATCGGAGGAACAGCTCGAGGCGATAGCCAGCCGGGTTGAGGCCGAGGTCTTTGAGAAGTACGACAACGAGGTCAGCACTCGTTCGGTGGGAGAGCATGTGAGTGAAATTCTCAAAAATATCGACCAGGTGGCCTATGTGCGCTTCGCCTCGGTCTATCGTGAGTTTACTGATGTGGAACAATTCCACCAGACGGTAGAGCCTCTTCGGCGCTCGCAATCCGGCAGCGTATCCCCTGCGCTGGCGGAACAAAAAGATGAAGTCCTTGGCTGAGTGGTATTGAGCATTGCCCCCTAATTGTGTGACACTGTTGCGGGTCTCTACAGACAGACGAACCATCGCAGAGAATACGGCAGGGCCGGTGCGGCTCCTGCGCAATGTCATGAGAAAAATTCGCGAAGTGCGAAAGCGCGACAGCCGGGTTGTCCCTTTCGATCTTGATAAGGTTTCCGATGCGATCCACCGGGCGCAGCTCTCGGTGGGAGTGGGAGACAGGGCCTATGCGCGGGAGCTGGCGGAGGTCGTGGAGCACTTCCTCACAGCCGAGAGTGCGGGTGCCCGGCGTGATGGCGTACCCGACATAGAAGAAATCCAGGATGTAGTGGAGAAGGTTCTGATGGCGCGGCCGGATTGCGGCGAGGCGGCCAAGTCCTACATTCTCTATCGCAGGAAGCGTGAGCTTCTTCGTGAGACGCTCGAGGTGCGCAGGGAGCGGGAGGCCGGCCCCGGTCGCGCGGGTGAGGCCGGGGGATTGCCTTCGGTTGAGAAGACCGATGCTGGAGTTTCCGGCTGGAGCAAGTCCCGCATCACGGCGGCCTTGATCCGGGAAGCCGATCTTGATCCCGCGGTAGCTGAGGAGATCGCGGCGAGCGTAGAGGCCAAGGTGCTGCGGACCGGGATCCTGCTCATCTCTACAGCGTTGATCAGGGAGCTGGTCGACAACGAGCTCTTTGAGCGCGGCTATGATGCCAAGCTGAAGAAGCAGGCCCCTCTCAGCCTGCCGCGCTACGATATCGAGCAGCTGATCCGGGCCGAGGCCGGGCAGGCCCCGCGAGCCATCGAGAAGGGCATTGCCCGGCAATTGCTCCTGCAGTATTCGCTCGGGGAAATGTATTCGCCGGAGGTGGCCCGTGCCCATCGAAACGGCAGGTTCTATCTTCATAGCCTGGGAAACCCGCTTCGCCATTACAGGCTTCTGTCCGATTGGAACGAGGACCTCGGTGCTCGTTTGCCGGAGCTCCAGGAACAGGTCTCCAGGGAGATCCTGGTCAGCCGCGCTGAATCCTCGGGGTGGCGCCGGGGGATGTTTTCCAAGGGAACCGTCTTCCAGCTGGACTGCGCCGACCCGGGCTGCCTGGAAGCTCTCGGAACCCTGGTCGCAGCGGTACGTGCGGAGGGCTCCACGCCGGCGCTGGTCATCAGGCTCCTGCCAGCCGAGTGGGGAGAGCTATCTGTCCTGGCCGGCAGGTTGTGTGAGCTTGTCTCGGCGGGGGCTACGGTCAGCCTGTTGCCGCCTGGCTGTGGAGAATTCCCCGGCGGCGGCATCGTCGCGGGAAAGGTGACTCTCAATCTTCCCCGGGCAGCCTGTCGATCGGCGCGTGACTCCGCCGCGAGTATAGAGAGCGAGCTGGATGAGCTGGTTGATCTTGCGGTGAAGGGGCTTCTCGAGAAGACCCGTTTCCTCTCGAAGCTTCACTCCGGGGTCGAAGAATCCCCGGGGGCGCTTTCCGGAGGATTGGAGAATGAGGCTGTGGGCATTGTCGGCCTGGTGGGCCTGAACGAATGCGTCAGCTACCTGGCAGGCTCTCAATTGCACGAGTCTGCAGCGGCCCTGGACAAGGGCATCGAGCTGGTCGCAAGGATCGCCGCCAAGCTGGAGGCTGAGCAGGGGCGACTCGGCCTGAGGCTTGTACTCGAGGAGAGCCTCAACCGGGGTGAGCTCCTGCGGTTGCAGGAGATGGACGGGCGCCTCTACCCGGAATATGTCTCAGCCCTCGCAGAGGCGGGACACCTGTATACAGATGGAGTGCGGACTCGTGAGGAGGATCCGCTGAAGACCATCGAATTGGATGCCGTCCTGTTGAGGAGCGTTGTTCCCCGCGGAGGAGTCGTGGGGAAGGGAATGGACCTGGGCGAGCTGGGTCCGCGGAGATTCTCAGAGTTTCTCTCTGAGGCGCTGACGCTGTCCTTCCGAAAAAAACAGCCGCCGCTGGAGACAAGGAAAGATTCGGCTATTACGGAATTGAAGAAGTGAAAATCCGCCGCTGGCGGTGATGGTTCGAGGCGGACCATGCCAGGCGTGAACTTGAAGTGAAGAGAGACGGCCAAGGTGCATCTGAAGAAGATAGAACTCGTGGGCTTCAAATCGTTCGCTGACCGAACGAGCCTCGATTTCAAACCGGGTATCACTGGAATTGTCGGCCCCAATGGCTGCGGAAAGTCCAATGTCGTCGATGCCTTCAAGTGGATTCTTGGCAGCCAGTCTGCCAAGGGCCTGAGGGGGACTGAGATGATGGACGTCATCTTCGGTGGAACCCAGAATCGCAAGCCGCTGGGCTATGCCGAGGTCACTGTCGTTTTCGATAATACAGATCGGTATTTCGACATCGACTTCTCGGAGGTTGCCATCACCCGCAGGCTGTTTCGAAGCGGTGAGAGCGAATATCTCATCAACAAGAACCGCTGTCGCCTCAAGGACATCAAGAATCTCTTCCTGGATACCGGCTTTGGAGCGACCTCCTACTCGATTCTCGAGCAGGGGAAAATCGACGTTCTCCTGCAGGCGACCAATTCCGACAGGCGCGTGGTCTTTGAAGAGGCGGCCGGTATCTCGAAGTACAGGCTCAGGAAGGCTGAGAGTCTCAGGGCCCTGTTGCGGACAGAGGACAATCTTGACCGGCTCCAGGACCTCATCGATGAGGTCGGCAAGAGGGTTCTACGCGTAAAGGCCCAGGCCAGCAAAGCGAGAAGGTATCGGGCCTATGCCGAGCGCATCAAGGACCTGCGAGTGCGGATCGCCCTGGAGGCGTACCTTGGCTCACTGGATGAGGGCTCTAAGCTGACCACCAGCCTTGACGCGGTGCTTGCCCAGATCAGCGAATTAGAGCAAGAGCTCGAACGCCTGGCCGCCTCGATTGAGCTGAAGCGGGGGGAGCGTGAGAAGCTTCGCGGGAAGCTCCAGGCGGCGCGGGATGAGGTGGAGGGTGAACGCATCGCCCGTGAGCGGACGATGGAGAAGATCAACCAGGCTGATAAGCGCTATGTAGAGCTTGTTGAAGAAGAGAAAAACAGGAAGCGGGATCTCGAACAGACCATCGTCAGCTTGCGGCGGACGGAGAGGCAGGTGGAAGAAGAACGCCAGAAGCTTGGCCGGGTCGACTCGGAGATCGAGAGATGCCGGGCTCTGCTGACGAACACGAAAGATGAGCTGAAGCTTCGCCGCGAGCTGCTGGCAGAGTCCAGGGGAGTACTTGACGCACGCAAGGAGGGCCTGGTTGAGGGCCTCCAGGAGAGGGCGGCGACCTACAACCTGTTGGTGCAGACGGCGGCTGACCTGAATGCGATCGAGAAGAGGGAGGCCCATTACGAGGAGCTGATCATCCGGCAGGAGGAGGCTCTTGGACGCTGCGCGACAGGCGGTGGCGGTCTCAATAAGGAAACAGTGGAGAGCAACGCGGCGCTCGATCAGGTGGAGTCCGGACGCGAGAGGATCGCTCACGCCATGGGGGTCTTCGAGGTGCGCATCGAGGAGCAGGAGGCGAAACTTCGGGAGCTCCGCCAGGAATTGAATCGAGACACATCGAGGTTTGAGGCCTTGAATTCTCTGCAGGACAGCTCCGCTGTCTTCTCCCGCCGCTCGGGAGAGCTGGGCTCCGCCGCCCAGGTTCATGGGAGAGTAGGTTCGGTCATCAGCGCTGATGAGTCCTGTGCCATGGCGCTGGATGCGGCCCTGGGAGAGCTGCGCCATGCAGTTGTCGTGGAGGGACAGGAGGGGGCTCTCGAGTTGCTTGGCCGCGTGCGGCGCGAAGATGGCGAATCGGCCGGCATCATCTCGCTCGATCGGGTCGAGTCGCCCGACCTCGGCGTGCTGCCGAAGGTTGAGGGCGTGATTGGGATTCTTCGCGAGCTTGTCGAGGTCCAGCCAGGCTTCGAGAGGATCGCCGATCTCCTTCTTGGGGATGTCGTCCTGGTGAAGAACATCGAGACAGCCTTCTCTCTCGTCAGGAACGGGGCTGGAGCGTACCGGCTCGTGACCTCCAGCGGGGAACTGCTCGAGCCTTGGGGAGGACTCTCGGTTCCCGGAGCCCGCTCCGGCGGGGCTGTCGATGCGGCAGAGCTTGACAGCCTGAGCGGGTCGATCAGGACTCGAGAGGAAGAGTGCGATGACTTGAGCCGGAGTATTGAGGGCCACCGCCGGAAACTGGGGCAGCTCAAGCTGGCGTTGAAGAACAAGGATCGTTCGGCTGATGAGGTGAGGAGGCGGGTCCTGGTTTGCGAGGGAGAGGTTGCCCAGGCTGCGCGGGAGATTGAGAAGCTCGAGGGCGAGCTCGAGGTCAGTCGGCGTGAGTTGGAAGAGGTCAAGGTGGAGAGAGCCCGCAAGAGCTCTGTAGAAGCGGATTATTCCGGAGAGATCGCCCGCCTGGATTCAGAGTGCGCGGAAGCGGAGGATTCGATCGAGCGAATCGAGCTGGAGCTCGAGACCCTGTCTGCCAGGGCGGATGGGGCGAAAGATGATGCTTCGGAGGCGAGGGTCGCCCTGGGCAAGGTGGAAAATGAAGACAGGAATCTAAGGGAGTTCTTCGATAAGCATGTCAGGAACCTGGACGACCAGAAATCCAGGTGCGCTGATCTGCGCGAGGCCAGTCGCCTGAGCGAGGAACGAATCTCCCAGACCCGCAATGATCAGGTCGATTCGCGCGCGAGGCTGCTGGAGCTGGGCGAGAGAGAGACCGGTCTGGTCGATGAGCTCAATAAGTTTGACGAGAGGGAGCAGGCTCTCTCGCAGGAGGAAGATGCGATCCGCCGGCAATGCGAGGGTGTCCGGGCCAGGATCAGTGAACACACCGAGAGAAAGCAATCCATCAACCTGAAAGACCAGGAGGAGCGTCATCGCCGGGAGACGGCGCTCGATAGAATCGAGGAGGAGTACGGCCTCGATCTGAAGGCCCTGGTTGCGAATGCGCCTGACTGGGAAGCGATCGAGGAGGCCTGTGAGCCAGGGCCTGAGGTTGCCGGGGAACCTGTCGTCCAGGGTTGCGCGGAGAGCTCTGAGGTTCCCGCTGACCGTGAAGCGGGAGCCGGGCAGGCAGATGAGTCCGGGGTCCGGGAGGAAGACAGCCAGTCGATCGATGGGCCTGAGGAGCTGAGCGATGAGGAACGATTTCTCAAGCCCCTGCCGGATTGGGATGGCGCCGCGGCTGCAGAAGAGCTGAAGGATCTGCAGGGGAAGATGAGGCGGCTCGGAAACGTGAACCTCGAGGCGCTCGATGAGCTCCAGGAGCTCGAGGAACGCTACAAGTTCCAGATGGATCAGAAGACTGATCTCCAGGATGCCTCTGAAAAATTGCAGGCCGTCATAGCCGAGCTCAACACGAAGTGCAGACAACTCTTCCAGGAGACCTTTGACTCCGTCCAGTTGAACTTCAAGGACCTCTTTCGAAAGTGCTTCGGCGGCGGCCGCGCCGAGCTGGTCCTCGAGGAGGGGGTGGACATACTGGAGGCGGGGATCGACATTGTTGCCCGGCCTCCCGGCAAGAAGCTTCGTACTCTCGCGCTGATGTCAGGCGGTGAGAAGACGATGACCACCATCGCCCTGCTGCTGGCCATCTTCAAGTCGAAGCCCAGTCCATTCTGTATCCTGGACGAGGTGGATGCGCCCCTGGATGACGCCAATGTGAGACGATTCACGGTTCTGCTGGATGACTTCCTGGAAAATACCCAGTTCATCATCATCACCCACAATAAGGTGACGATGGGCCAGGCCGACACCCTCTACGGAATCACCATGCAGGAGCGCGGGGTGTCGAAGAGAGTCGCTGTTTCGCTGGAGTCTTACGATCCAGACGAGATGGAGGCTATGGCCACCAGCCACTCAGCCTGAGTTTCCCGGACCATCTGAACTTCCGAAAACAGCCGGCGGGGAGAAGCTTCCTTCCGGATGCTGGCGGAAGGGCCCTCTGGAGGCCGCAGGGAGCGCTTTTATCGGCGCTCAGGCCGGTTTGACGGTGTTCCTAACAGGCCATATACTTCTCTGGCGCTGGGTTTTGGGGTTTGTCAATCGCTAACAGGCGGATTGGCGGCAAGGGCAGTTATAACGGGCGAGCAGTCCGCGTAGCGCCTTCAACCGCGAAGAAGCTGTTGAATCAAGCGGATGTTGAACCATGCCAGAACACCTGGATCCCAATACTTTCGGGTCTCTCATGCCCGGCGGCGCCCGCCGGCGCGGGTTGCCGGATGTGCATTCGATGCAAACGCATTGTCCCGGGGTCCTGGGCGGGTCAAGCTCACTTGCGGTGGAGCTTCGCGCGGCTGTCATGGCGGCTGTTGAGTTGGCAGGACCTGTTCTCCTGATGGGCGAGGGGGGCGTTGGCAAAGAGCGAATCGCTCGTTTCATCCATGCGGGGTCAAAGACGGGCAACCTGCCCTTCGAGGCGGTCGATTGCTCGAGGTTTTTCGAGGATGAACTGGAGGGAGTCCTTCTGCAGCTCGAGGAGGGCTCCGCGGGCGGCACCTGCTACCTTTCCCGGTGCGAAGAGCTCTCCCTGCGATTGCAGGGCCGGCTTGCAGATTACCTGGAGGGAAGCTTCCCGATACGGCTCCTGTTTTCGAGCCCAAGGAACCTTGCGTCTTTTACCAGGGCGGGACTCTACTCTCGGCGCCTCTTTGAAGTCCTCAGCCGCTCTGCCATTACGGTCTCGCCGCTGCGCTGCAGGATGCGGGACCTTGGCAGCCTGCTCGATCACCAGGCCGGCGAGCTCGAGGTCTCTCCAGGGGGACGCGAGTTCAGCCCCGAGGCCTTCGGAGCGCTGGTCACCTACCCCTGGCCAGGGAACTATCTCCAGCTCGAGGCAGAGCTTCAGGGAATTCTTCGCGAGACGAAGGGGACGGTCGAGCTCCCTGATCTTCCAGCCGGGATCGCAGGCTTCTGGGTCGGTGGCGCCGAGGCCGCCGAAATGAACCGCCTCCGGCATCATCTCGGGACAGAGGTTGACAGGTCCTGGTTCTCTCGTCGGCTCGATTCCGAGCCAGGGAAGATGAGAGCCCGGCATCGCAATAGCGGGAGTTGAATATGTCGCAAAAGAGAAAAACAGGTAGCGGGGAAGATCGGGCCGGCGCGGTTCGCGTTGCCCATGCCGCCGAGGACACCTCTCCGGCAGCGCTCCCCTCGACTACAGCGCTGCTGACCGATTGCATCCTGCCGGGCATCCAGGGCGAGCCATTCGTCTCCCCGGGTCGATCCTGGCCGGACACCTGTCTCCTGCGCGGCGCCCTTGCCGAGGTCGAGGCGCCCCTGGCTATTGGCTCCATCGAGTCTCTCAGCGCCACCGCCACCGAGACGATTCTGCGGGAACGCACCAATGACTTCATGGCGGCTCTGCGTTGCAAGGCTGAATATCTCGATGAGCATTCGAGGCGAGTGGGGCTTCTCTCGGCTCTGCTTGCCGCGGACCTCGGCCTGTCGAGGGAGCAGTCCGCCGAGTTCGAGTGGGTCGGAGCTCTTCACGATGTCGGAAAGCTGGCTATTTCAGGCGAGGTTCTCAGGAAGCCCGGCAAGCTGTCGCACGAGGAATACGAAGAGATCAAGGCTCACCCTGAATATTCAGAGGCCCTGGTCGCGCCGCTCGCGCGCCTGCTGGATTGCGGCTGGGCGGCGGCGGCTGTTCGGCACCACCACGAGCGGATGGACGGGGGAGGCTACCCCGATGGGCTCGTGGGGGAAGAGATCCCGGTAGAGGCGAGAATCCTGGCGGTCTGTGACGCCTACGATGCCATGGCGGGTTGTCGTCCATACCAGGACAGCCTGGCTGAGTCAACGATTCGGAAAAACCTGGCAGCCGCTGTCGGTAGCCACCTTGACAGCGAAATCGTCGGCATCTTCCTGGGTAATCTCACCTATTACAGGGAGCGAATCTATACCAGTGCCTGAGCCCTCGTTTCGCGTTGACAAGGCTGCCGGGCGACCGGCCGGACGACGGCGAAGTGAGACTGCCCACTGCGGTCGAGTGGAGCTGGTCTGTGAGAGCGAGCGCATGAAGGAGATCATCTCGCTTGCCGAGCGGGTGGCGCCCACTGACACGACGGTATTGATCCAGGGCGAGAGTGGAACCGGCAAAGAGGTGCTGGCCCGTCACCTTCACCAGCGCAGCCCGCGAGCCGACGCGGACTTCGTGGCGGTCAACTGCGGAGCCCTCGCCGAGGCGCTGCTGGAGAGTGAACTTTTCGGCCATGAGAGAGGAGCCTTTACCGGCGCCGTCGAGAGACGCAAGGGTCTGTTTGAGCTCGCAGATGGCGGGACGGTCTTCCTCGATGAGGTGGGAGAGATGTCCTCGGCCATGCAGGTCAAGGTCTTGAGGGTTCTGCAATCACGCGAGCTTCGGAGGCTGGGAGGAACGACGCTGATCGATACGGATGCGCGGATTCTCGCGGCCTCCAATAAAGATCTCCACAGGGAGGTCAGGGAAGGACGTTTTCGCCTCGACCTCTACTATCGACTGAATGTCGTCCTTCTCGTCGTTCCTCCGCTTCGGGAGAGAATTCGGGATATTCCCGTTCTAATAGGGCAGTTTTCCCGAAGGCTGGCCGCTGCGGAGGGCATCGAGTTGAGAGCGTTCAGTCCCGGCGCCCTCGAACTGTTGGCGGGCTTCAGCTGGGAAGGAAATGTTCGCGAGCTGGAGAATGTTGTCGAGCGCCTGCTCCTGCTCTGTGAACGGCGAGTCGTCACCGAGTCTGAGGTTCTCGAACACACGAAGGGAATGATTCAGAGACGGTCGGGAGGGGCAGGAGCCGCATCCGTCGACAGCCTGGAGGAGGTCAAGCGAGCTCACGTTATCCGGGTTCTCCAGCGCAACGGCGGCAACAGGATGCTCACCGCCAGCCAGCTTGGAATCAACGTCAAGACCCTCTACAACCTCGTTCGTCGCTTCGAGATCGAGGTCTGAGGTCCGGAGGAGCCGCGGCTGCCAGGCTCAGATCGCCGAGGCCAGGGATAGCCCCAGTTCGCAGCCAAGCAGGTATTCCCCGATGTCGGCATACTCTCGCAGGGTGTGGGCGTTGTGCTGGCCGGCGCCTAACGTCACGGTTGGGATGCCCTTGCGGTTGAGCCAGTTGGCGTCAAGGCCGCCATTGGCGATGACCAGCCTGGGTTCGAGGCCGAGCTTCTTGACCGCCTCCTGCGTCTGGCGTACAACCGGCGAGTCGCTCTTCATCTCGAAAGAATGGTAGTCCCTTGCGATGTTGAACTTGACGCTCCCGCTTTCTCCCGCGGCGTTTTTAACCGAGGCGGCGGCCGCTTCAAATGAGCGGCGATAGGCCTCGGTGATGCGGTCGAGGAATGCCGCATCATGGCTGCGGCATTCGCCGCGGAGCACCATGAGATCCGTTACCTGGTTGGTGGCCTCGCCGCCCTGCATGGGGCCGACATTGGAGGTCCCGCTTTTTTTACCCTTTCGGACATCTCCAAAAAAACCTTTCGCGGCGATCTCGGAGATGGCCTTGCTGGTGATGAGGGACGCTGACACGCCGTCCTCAGGATGCACGCCGGCGTGGGAGGATATGCCTCGGACCTCGGCTTGCCAGCGATCGGCTCCTGTCGCGCCGATGATGATCGAGGCCGGGTCACCTCCATCGTAATTGAAGCCCATGGCCGGCTTGCCCAGGTCGCTGGACTTGACCTGCCTCGCTCCCCTCAGGCCAACCTCCTCGCCAACGGTAAAGAGGAACGTCAGCGGGGGGTGGGGGAGCTTCTCATGGAGGAGAGTCTCGACGATAGTCACCAGGCAACTCACCGCCGTACGGTTGTCGCCGCCGAGGGCCGTCCGGGTCCGTGGGACGATCCTGTTGCCGCGCCGGACGGGGACCGCTCCTTGGCAGAGCGGTACGGTATCCATGTGGCCGGAGAAGAGCCGGCGAGGGCCCCTGGTGGTGCCCGGCAGCTTGACGATCAGGTTGCCGACCTCGTAGCCGTCGCCAATTTTTTTATGGGCATTGTCGTGGCTCAGCCAGGATTTTTTGCAGCCGCATTCGATGAGCTTCGCAATGACCAGCGCTGCGACAGCGGCTTCCCCGCCGCTGGGGCCGGGAACCTTCAAGAGATCCATCAGGTGTCTGATGGCAAGAGCTCTCTTGATCATTCGAGGAGGCTGAAGGTGAGGTGTTGAGGCGCGTTGTCGCGAGTGATGGTCAGGCTGATGCTTCCGCCGGCCTGGATCTTGTCAATCATATCGAGCGCCTGGGCGCGGTAGTTGAGGGTGTTTTCTCCAGTGAAGTCCCACCGCTCTCCATTGATGAGCTCGATGGTGTCGCCCGATTCGAGTCCGACGACCGAGCGCAGCAGCGAGCCTTCCTTGACCTTGGTGAGCTCCAGGCTCTGGCTGTTATCCTTCTTGTTGGTCTTCACCCTGCTTCCGGCCAGCTTCAACTCCGGCAGCCAGTTGGTTTCGTTTTTAATAAAGTCGAAGCTCTGCTTCTGAATCTGCATGTACTTGACCTCGATGTCCGTCACCGAGATGGGGCGATGTGTGGCCTTGCGAAGCTTGCCGAGGACCTTGTTTTTTTCGATGGTGATCTTGTTGGCGGTCACCGGGGTTTGCTTCGCGCCTCCCTTGGGGGCGGTCAGCTGCTGGGGGGGGGCGGTGGTGATGATCGAATCGGGGATGAACTCTCTCGGGTCGGTGTCGGGGACCTGGTTCCAGGCGTAGAGTACGGTGACGCCGAGAAGGGCTACGCCGCAGATTCCGTAGATGGTCTTTTCAATTGTATCAAGCATGCTGAATGGGCTCTGTTCCAGAGGACATCAGGAATTCTTCAAGGTACCACTAGAGTACCCTGAGAAGAGGAGTTCGATAGTAAAGTATCGAAAAAACAGGCCTCAGCCTTGCTGCTTTTCCGTAATTTCTCGGATGCTAGCCGGTAGACCGATCTCTACTACATGTATTTGTCCGGTAATGTCAGGCCCTCGCCCCCGGAAGAACCCGGTTTTAGCAGCGGCGAAGGTGATGGTGTGGCTTGCCGGAGCGCAGCTTCCAAGGATTGTACCGAGCTGGCCATCGAGTCCTGTGGGGATGTCGAGGGAGATGATGGGCTGTTCACTCTGCGAGAGGGCCTCGACCCAGGCCAGGATGGAACCCTCCAACGGCCGGCTCAGACCGGTTCCCAGCAGGGCGTCGATCGCGGTAAAGCCTGCAGATCGTTCGAGGAGTCGCCCAGGCCCGGCCTCGCCGGGCGAGGAGGTCGGGATCCCCATTCGTTCAATCACGCCCAGATTGACGCCGGCATCCGATGCCCGGTCCAGGTTCTCCGGGGCAAAGCAGAGGCAGACCTCTACCGCGAAGCCTGAGTTGTACAGATGCCGGGCCACGACATAGCCGTCCCCGCCGTTGTTGCCGGGACCGCAAAGGATGATGAAGGGGGGAGGACAGTCCTTTTCGCTCAGCCCGGAGATGATCCTGGCGGCTCCCGCCCCGGCGTTTTCCATGAGAGCGATTCCGGGAATCCCGTATTCTTCGATAGCCAGGCGATCCCACTCACGAATCGTTGCCGGGTTTTCAGAGCGCATCTCTTTCATCCGATCGTGCTGAACCTTGCTCGGAGCCCCTCTATGATTTGCGAGAGGTAAAGACGGGTCTGTAGCGATAGTAGACCTCGAGGGTGAGCACATTGATCGCCGTCGAGTAGATCCGGCCTCCGCTTCGGCCGATCCAGCTGGGCTCGGGGTCCCAGCTGCCTGAGATGTGGGCATCCCGCCGTTGCAGCGGAAGGGACGTCCGCTGCAGCAGGATGTTCCACGCTTCCCAGGTCTTGCCTCCTACATTGAAGAGAGCCAGGGTCGCCGCGTACCAGTAGTAGTAGGACTGGTAGTTCAATTCCCAGTTGGCCAGCTTCTTTCCTTCCGGAGGATTCCCCTGGACCAGGTGCGCAATGGCCTTCCTGGCTCTTGAGTCGGAGGAGATACCGCCGCTGTAGAGATGGGAGAGGAGGGCGACGGCAACCATATTGGCCCCCTTGCGGCCGGCCTCCGGATCGATGTTGGCATAGATTCCATAGCCGTTCTTGGTGAAAGCGCGATTGATGAAATGGCTGACGTTCTGGCGGATCTTCGCGGGAATGCGAATGCCCGCCTTGTCCGAGGCTCGCAGGGCCATCACCTGCCAGCCAGTAATGGAGAGGTCGTTTCGACCGGTTTTCGCGGTGGTGTAGTCCCATCCTCCACCAGGTTGTTGGGAGGAGAAGGTGTATTCCAGAGCGTTCTCCAGGCTGTCCTTGTAGCCGGGGTCGCGGGTCATGGCGTAGGCCTCGGCGATGGCCAGGGTCACCAGGGCGTGATTGTAGAAATACTTGTCACCTGACGGGTAGAAGCTGCCGCTGCCGTTTTGCGCGTTTAGCAGGTTTTGCAGAGCCTTGGTGACGTGGCGGCGGTAGGGGCCCTCCTTATTGGGCGAGTGGCCCGATCCGAGGAAGGCGAGTGTCGCGAGGGCCGATGTTCCCAGGTCAAATTCCATCAATCCCTGTCCCTTGCACTTGGGATGATTGCGGCAGTGTCGCTGGTAATCTTTCGCATCCCAGCCGCCGTCGGAATCCTGGTGAGCCGCCAGCCAGCGGAGCCCCATGTCGACGGCGTTCTCGGTACGGCCGTTGCCTCCGTAGCGCTGCAGCGCCACCGTCTTGGCATCCCTCCCCCGCGAGCCAAGCGCTCCACCGCCAATCTTCGAGCCGCCTGCCAGGCCGGGCGGGGATGCGCCCAGTCCAAGCGGCGGAGCCTTCCTGAACTGTCGCAGGCTCCTCGTGTCCGGACTGCTCGTCTCTCTCTTCGGCTTCGGTCTGGGTGGAGCCTTCTTTTCTACCCGGGCGATTTCCTTTACTGGAGTTTTCTTTTGAGGCCTGGGCCTGACCGGCTTTTCGGCAGGCTTCTCAGGCACTTCCTTTTTCTGTTCTACGGGCTGCGGCTGATCTGTTTCGCCCGGTTTCTTTTCAGGCGGCAGCTTTTTCGGGGCGAGACGTATCGAGACGATGAACTCTCTTGGTTGTGGAGGAGTCGGTTTCTCAAAGAGCCAGGAGATCAGGAGCAGGCCGATGGTGAGATGGAAAACAATTGAAGCGCTCATGGCCAACAGGCTCGTCAGCTTCGGGTACCTGCGGCGGAAGGAAATCTGTTGGAGTGGAGCCAGGTTGGGGGAGCGGGGATGGCCCCTTGGCGGTCGACGGGAAGGTCTACGCTTAAGATCACTCCTCTTCAATGAAGAGAACAGTCGGGAGAAGAACTCCCGTTCGCGTTCGAAGAGGATTTTAAAGCTGCGTGACATCTTTCAGGATGGGCCTGGCGGGTTGCTGTTGAAGAAATAATCTTACATCACGAATCTTCTACTGCATTGTAAGCCATCTGTTTCGACTCTGCCCACATTTGCGGGTTAGGGGCAAGTTGGGGTCCTTATGAACCCGGCAGCTTTCGTACATCTTTTTGGCAGGTGGGGCGAAATGGATACACTTACGCGCCATTTTTGCAGTCGAAGTCCCGTAACTGGTCATCCAGCTTCCCATAAACTGTTTAGGTTATAATGCTTAGTAGAAGATTATCTAAATTGCGGATGCCGGAACGGCAATTGCGAGATGTGTGTATCCCGATGGCCTGACCTTAAGGGTTTTAGCCGGAATGGAGCCCCGCAAGTTTAGAGTCTTACATGCTTTCAGGATCTGGAGTCACTGCTTTGGCCCTGGGCCAGCTTCCGGTTCTTTCTAAGGAAAAGGGGGTTTTCAAACTCATAGTGGAGAGTTAACATCTACTACTTGGTGTGCATTCCTGATTTCTTGCGGCGTCCATTTGTCGTGTGGGAAAAACAGGGTCTTTGGTGCATGCCTGAATAGACCAGAAATAGAAATATCTTCTTTATTACTCCCTGACTGTTTCCTGGGATTTTCCGGTTCAGGTAAGAACCGACAGATCCTGAGAGGGAAGATGTTTAGAGACCTCTGACGGGAAGCGATTCCTTTCGGACGCCCTCTTTGCTGAAGCCCGATTTCTTGAATGGGAAATGGAAACGGCAGTTTGGGTAAACTTTATAAATCCGTAAGAAATGGCAGTTTACTGCCGGCAAGTAGCTGAAAAAGGAGTCTGGGGTATCCATGAACCGGAATAGCCTCTTCATTATCATCGCCCTATTGGGGGCTTCTCTCTTCGTCGGGGGGTGCGATCTCTCCTGGGACCAGTCGAATAGTGGAGGAGGGGGCTTCCCTTGGGAAGAACCGGATCCCGTGATCGGTGACCTTACCGCCTGCGTTTTGCTCAATTACGAGCGCGTAGGGGTGGGCAACGATGAGGATCCCCTCTGCCCGGGAACCATTATCCGTCTCAACGGATTCAATTTCGCCGATGAGATCGAGAGCCACCAGGTTCTCTTCTCCGGAGGCAACGGAGCGATCGAAGGCATGCCGCTTGACGTGGTCAATCTTCGCGTGGATGCAAACAGCGCCACCGTTGAGTCCTATCTCGAGGTCATTGTCCCCACTGGCGTGACCTCTGGTAATATCGAGATGCTCTGCCATGGCGTGTCGGCCGGGGCCGTCGGTTTTGACGCGTGTCCCTCTATCTACGCCGTTACGCTCGGAGCGAATGAAGAGGATGAATATGTTGTCTACATACCGTTGCTCTCACGCTTCCAGGAGAACAGCCGGGTCAACATTTACGGTATCAATCTCACCGACGTAGCCTATCTTGATCTGGATGATGGCGGCGGCAACACCGCCCGCGTGCCTGCGAGCACCTTTATTCGTAACCAGGCCACCGGGGCCTTTGTTCCCGGCGGCGTTCCTTCCGGCTATGAATCCTTTTCATTCGTTCTCAATCATGGGGCCACGGGCAATAACAACTTCTCTTTCCCTTTCGCTTTGCCGCGGGAGAATCTCGGCATTGTCGCCAGGAGCAGTTCTGGCTCTTCGAACAGGGTAGAGATCCCGGTCGCCAATGAGAACCTCATCGAGGTCATCGGTGCGGTTGTCAACGGAATGCGAGGCCCCACCGGGATCGCGACCGGATCCGTCCGAATTGACTACACCTGCTACGAACTGGTGGTCGATGCATCCTATACCATGGAGTTTGAATGGGCTGTTGACAATCCCCTCGGGGAGCTTGAGTGGCAGCCGGCGAAGCCGCGCGACGAAGATCCTGCGAACGACGGCAAGTTTGAGATTACCTGCGGAACGATTCAGCATAAGTACCTCGGTAAGCGCATGCTGCCTTCCAGCGGCCTCCATCGGACCTTCGTATGGGACGCCCAATGCGATCCTCTTTTCAGGGACTTGAATGAGACTGTCGAGGCCGGCATCTCTCCCCCGAGACACTGGACGGTTCATTTCCGGGTTCGTCCCGTTCCCGATGCGGGTGACCGTGATTTCAATTCGCATACCTTCATGGCGCCCTCGTTTATCTATTACTGGCTCGAAGATCGCCCGGAAGATCCGGTTTCCGACTGGAGATCCGCTGAGATCACGGAGTCGTTCGATAACGATACCAACCTTGACAGGAACGAGACCGATGCCAGCTGGGGCGCTCCCTACAACCCCGGGCTTCTCGAGGGCCGGACCTCGACAGATGATGACTACCAGTTTGGCCAGGGCCTTGCCCAGGTCGACCTGGAGGTACTGCCGACGGAAAATTTCCTCGATCCTGATACGATCACCGGCCAGTACTATCTGATCGATACCGATCGTCTCAATGTCACCCATATTCTTCTCAGGAACGTCGCTCTCGAGGGCGAGCCCGCGGTCATAGTCGAGGAGTCAAGTACCTTCATTCTGACTGATGATGGCACTCCAGATGGAAACAGGGTGGGTAATCCTGGAGAAGAATTCGGCGAATTCCACTTCGCCAATTTCACCATCTCCCCACAGACCACGGTCTTTGTGCAGGGGGTCGAGCCCCTGGTGATTCGCTGCTCTGGCGGCGACAACAGCGTTTCCGATACCGACCCGGTCTTTACCATCCTCGGTCTTCTTGATCTCAACGGAGGCGCCGGAGCGGATGGTTCACTTGTCGGCGGTTCCGGAGGCGAGGGAATTGCTGGCGGCGGTGAGGGCGGAGATGGAGCTCTCATGCAGCTCACTGGAGCGACCTCAGCGGCCGTTCAGCTTCTCGAGCCTGCCACGGACGGCGTTAACGGCGGCGGCGGCGGAACGACCCCGGCTGCGGTCAACCCGGACACGGCCCGCAACTCAACCTTTGCCGGCGCGCCTGGAGGCGGCGGCGGGCATCGCGTTCGCGGTGGCGACGGTGATTACGGAACAACGAACATTTCAGGTTTTATCCAGCCGCGTGTAGGCAAGGGAGGAGTTGCTCGAGGCAACGCTCTGCAGATTCCCCTCACCGCCGGCTCCGGCGGCGGCGGCGGTGGCGCCAGTCTTTCCCGCGTTTCCATGGGTGCTGAGTTCGCCTCGACCGGCGGCGGCGGCGGTGGCGGCGGAGGTGGAGCCATGCGGCTTACCGCCCGCGGCAGCGTTGTCGTCATCGGATCCATCCTGGCCAATGGCGGCGCCGGCGGTTCCGGCAGAGTCCCCCCTGGAGAGGCGCCCGCGGGCACCACGAATGGTGGGGCAGGAGGAGGCGGCAGCGGTGGTTCGATTCATCTGCGAGCCACGGGCTCCGTCGATGTCACCAGCTGTGACAGCCTTCAGGTAAGGGGCGGCGCGGCCGGCAGCGGAGGCCCCTCCAACGGGCAAAACCGCTCGGGCGGCTCAGGAACTGGAGGCGACGGGTTCATTCGTCTCGAGAGCGGAACTGGAGGAACTCCTTTCTGCATGACCTTGCAGGCCACGACGCGTCTCACCTCGACCCTGAGCGGCTCCAATAACCGTAACCAGTCGATCCGCGTGCAATCTACCCAGGCTTTCCCGTCTGCGGGATTCGTCAAGATTGAGGAGGAGGTCATTGGCTACGGCGGAAAGACGGCAAGTACCTTCACAGGTCTTACCCGGGCGGTCCAGGGCACGAGAACGTCTCACTCCTCGAATACGATGGTATTTGTTTATCCAAGCACCATCGAGCCAGCCACAGATCCCGCTGTGCTCGAGAACGGAGGATTTATCGAGGCTTCTGAAGAGCCCTCCTTCGGTCGCGGCAGAGATGGAGTGGTTCACCTTCGGTTTATCCAGAGTCTCGATCCGAATACTGGAGAGATCCTTCTGGACGAAATCACGGGTCGTCCCATCTCGGTCTGGACTTTCGATACAACTACGAGCATCCTGCGCTCCCCTGTTGGAAATATCGTCAAGGAAACCCGGGAGTCGGATCTCAATCCCGGCTTCCTGGATCTCTCGGCGCTCATTATCGACGAGGATGTTGTCCTGAGGGCGACAGGTCCCAACCCGTTGACCATCTCGGTAAAAGACTATGCCGAGATCGCCGGGACGATCGATACATCCGGCGGCGTCGGCGGCGCGCTCCGCTTTATCGGGGGAGGAGAGACTCCCCTGTTCGGTCTTGGCGGCGTACCCGGAGCCGGCGGGGGCGGTGGCGGTGCGGGCGGAATGATATCCCATGCAGATGGCAACCCCAACAATCGCAGCGCGGGAAATACCCAGGTAACCCGAGGAGAGGCCTCGGTCCTTCCGAACCTGATCACGACTCTCAATGGTCTTCCCCTGGTTTTCAGGCCGGGATTGCCGAACATTGATGGCTCCACCGGCGGCGGCAGCCTCCCAGGACGGACCTGCGGCTTCGACTGCTTCGAGTCCGGCGGCGGCGGCGGCGGCGGTGGAAATCGCCAGGCCGGCCAGGATGGAGATGTCAAGCTCCTGCCGGGTAACGGAGGCCTTGCCGGCCAGCTCGCCGGCCAGGGTGGCGACACAGTCAACTTCCCCAACCAGCGCCTGACGCTGCTTGGACAGGCTCCCCAGCTCGCCCTTGTTGGCGGTATGGGCGGCGGCGGCGGCGGCGGCAGCGCCAATATCAGCCGAGCGTACCGCAACGAAAGCATCATCGGTAATTACCCCTATAAGGGAGAGGCCCTCTACGCTCCGGGTACCGGTGGCGGAGGAGGTGGAGGAATCCTCCATATCGTTGCGCAGGATCTCTACCTGCGTTCGAGCGCGCGGCTTGTGTCTCGCGGAGGAGATGCCTATCAGTCCCTCGATCTCGCCGGAAATGGCGGTGCCGGGGCGGGCGGGACGATCTTCCTGCAAGTTCAGAATACGATTACCCTGGAGAGCGGAGTCCAGTTTGACGTGACCGCGGGCCAGGCCAACCAATTGCCTCCCTTCTTCTCCAGCGGTGTCCGTCTCTACGAGGGCAATATTCGAGCCGCGTCGACGAATACCGCCCCGGCCCTTACGGGTACGCCTTTTGGCGGCCTGGGAGGTCCCTCTTCAAATGGCCGAATTCGTATCGAGTACTCGCCTTCTTCGAGAATTCGCTCGCAAGGTGTGAACCCGAGTGTGACGACCGGCCCGTTCCTGACCGACATCGTCGAGTCCGTCGCGGTCTCGAAGATCTATCGAATCGGTGTCGGCCCCGGCCGCGCCGCTTCGAATCACGCGCTGCTTCTGGATGGAGCCCGAGTGGACTACAATACCTTCCAGCAGCCTCCCGGAACCCGGGCCATTGTCGTCTGGGAAAGCGCCGGCGAGAGTCTCGATGTCCATGGCCAGGCTGGCGAACTGACAGGCTTCGTGCGGGATCCGCGCAAGCTGGAGGGGACGAGGTACGTACGGTTCCGAGTCTACTTCCAGTCGAAGTACGGCACCGGAGAGACCCAGTCCATCCAGAGCCTGAGTCTTCCATTCAGGTTGGACGAGGCTGGCTGTCTGCCGTTCGGATTCTGATCCCAGGGCAGGCGGCTGATCTTCTCAGTCGGGTTCTTCTGTCGGCTCTTCGGCCGAGTCGAGCAACGCATCGACAAAGCCGTCGGGCTCGAAGACCTGGAGGTCGTCTATCTGCTCACCTACACCGACAAATTTGACTGGAATCTGCAGGCGGTTGTTGATGGCGATCACGATCCCGCCCTTGGCGGTTCCATCAAGCTTTGTCAGGACGATCCCGCTGATGTCAACAGCCTCGAGGAAGTTCGAAGCCTGCGTCAGGGCGTTCTGGCCCGTGGTCGCATCCAGCACGAGGAGTGATTCGTGCGGGGCGCCGCTGATCTTATTGTCGAGAACGTTTCGAATTTTGGACAGCTCCTTCATCAGGTTGACCTGGGTATGGAGTCGACCCGCCGTGTCCACGATCAGGTAGTCCGCGTCGAGTTCCACCGCCCGCTCCGCGGCTCTGTAGGCTACCGAGGCCGGGTCGGAGTTTGCCTCCCCCGTGACGATCTCGATGCCGAGCCTCTGGCTCCAGATGGTCAGCTGCTCGACCGCGGCCGCTCGAAAGGTGTCGGCCGCTGCCAGGATGACCGTCTTTCCTGAGGAGGTGAGCCGGTTGGACAGCTTCGCGATGCTGGTGGTCTTGCCGGTTCCGTTGACTCCTGAGACCAGGATCACGGTCGGCTTCGTCTCGGCCTGAAGGAGGCTGTTGTCACGCTTTTTGAGGTTGTTCTTCAGGAGATTCTTGAGATAGTCGCGAACTTCTCCGGACTGGGTGAACTTGTTTTCCTTCCAGGCGGAGCGGAGGCCTCCCTCTCCGTCGATCAGCTCGGCTACGGTCTCCGGGCCGAAGTCGGCTGCGTAGAGGCCGGCCTCGATCTCATCGATCATGCCCTCATCGACTTTTCCTCCAAGGCTGAACAGTCCGGCGATGCTTTTTCGGGTCTTGGCGAGCCCCCTGCGCAGGATGGACCAGGCGGACAGTTTTTTTTCTCCAGGTTCCTTCTCTGGTGGGGGAGATTCCTGCGGCGGCGGGGGGACGGCTTCAGCCGGTCGTTCAGGCTGCTCCTCTGCCGCTGGAAGTTCCGCGGGAGGATCGGCTGGCTTTGCTGGGGGGATCTCCTGCTGCCCGGTTTCGGGCTCTTCCTTCTTGCCGGATCTCCAGCGCTTGAACCATGCCATCTCTCAGGCCTCCGAATCGTGGTTGTTTTCTTCTCCAGGCGAGGATTTTCGCCCGGCTGACATCGTCTGGTAGATCTTGTCCAGGACGCCGTTGACGAAGGCGCCGGATTTTTCCGTGGAGAATTTTTTCGCCAGCTCGACGGATTCGTTGATGGCCACCTTGGGCGGCACCTCGGCCATCTCGAGGAGCTCGTAGAGCCCCAGGCGAAGGACTGCGCGGTCGACGGCGGCGATTCTTTCGAGCTTCCAGTTGTCGGTCACCTCTGTGATCCTGGAGTCAAGCTCCTGCTTGTTTTCCAGGACCCCGATTACCAGGGCGCGTGCGTAGTCGCGCTCCCCCTCGGCCGCCTCGGCAAGCAGCTCATTGAGGTCTTCCTTCTTGCTGCCCGTCAGATCCTGCTGGAAGAGCGCCTGCAGGGCGATCTCTCGGGCTATGGTTCTGTTTCGTTTAGGCATCGGGTGAAAGGCTCCTCTTCAATTCCGCGTACAGGGTGGCCATTTCCACAGCCGCGATGGCCGCCTCGGTCCCCTTATTCTCGTCATTGGGCATGGCCCTTTCGCGGGCCTGCTCTACATCGTCGGTCGTCAGCACCCCGTAGATGACCGGGACAGGACTCCGAGCCGCCAGGTGGGCGATTTCCCGGGCTGATTCGCCGGCAACGTAGTCGAAGTGAGGGGTCGCTCCCCGGATCACCGCTCCGAGGCAGATGATTCCATCGAAGGAGCCCTCGTCGATGAGCTTACGGGCGATTCCTGGTATTTCGAACGCGCCGGGAACCTGGTAGAGCTTGATGGCGTCTTTCGCTGCTCCAAGCTCCATGAGCCGGCCTGTCGCTCCCTGGATCAGGTTGTCGACGATGAAGTCGTTGAAGCGGGAGGCGACGATGGCAAAGCTCATTCCGCCGGCATCGGGTTTGCCTTCATGATCGGCCATTTCTCTTCAGCCTCCTCATTCCCATTCGATCGTGGATGGAGGTTTGGAGGAGATGTCGAGAACGACTCGATTGACGCCATGGACCTCGTTGCAGATACGGGAGGAGATGGTGGAGAGGATGTTCTGGGGGAGGTGGATCCAGTTGGCCGTCATTCCATCGAGAGATTCGACAACCCGGAGAGCCACTACGTTGTCATAGGTTCTCTGGTCACCCATGACGCCAACGGTCTGTACAGGGAGCAGGACTCCAAAGGACTGCCAGATGCTCGGGTAGTTTTCCCACTTCTCGATCTCTTCCTGGATGATGGCGTCAGCGTTGCGCAGGACCTCGAGGTTTTCCGCGTTGACCTCGCCAAGAACCCTGACAGCGAGTCCGGGGCCGGGGAAGGGCTGGCGTTCAAGGAGCTCTGGCGCGAGTCCGAGCTCCTTGCCGATCTGGCGGACTTCATCCTTGAACAGGCTCCTGAGGGGCTCCACCAGCTTGAAGCCGAGTTGATCAGGCAGGCCGCCGACATTGTGGTGACTCTTGATGGTTGCCGAGGGACCTCCTATGGGGGAGAGGCTTTCGATGACGTCGGGGTAGAGTGTGCCCTGGGCAAGGAACTCAACATCGTCAATCCCGTCTGCTTCGTCTTTGAAGACATCGATGAAGGTGTTTCCAATTCGCTTGCGCTTCTCCTCGGGGTCGAAAATTCCGGCGAGCCTTTCGAGGAAGAGATCTGTCGCGTCGACGACGCGCAGGTTGAAATCGTAGTTGTCGGTGAACATGGTCTTGACCTGCTCACGTTCATTTTTTCTCAGGACGCCGTTGTCGACGAAGATGCAGGTCAGCTGGCCTCCAATGGCCCGGTCGAGCAGGAGCGCCACCACGCTGGAGTCGACTCCGCCGGAGAGCCCGAGCACCACGTTCCTGGACCCGATCGTCTCTCTCAGCTCCGCAGTTTTTTCATCGATGAACCTGCTGAGGGACCAGTCTCCGCTGCATCCGCAGATTGGGAAGAGGAAGTTCTGAAGAATCCTGGATCCCTCGGGAGTATGCGTCACCTCGGGGTGAAACTGGATCCCCCGGAAGTTGGATTCCCGGTGCCAGATGCCGGCGTGGGGACAGTTCTCCGTTTTCGCAGTGGTCTCGAAGCCATTCTCGATCTCGGTGACCCGGTCACCATGGCTCATCCATACCGTTGTCAGGGAGCTCACTTCGTTGAACAGGGGGTCTTCCGCGCTGACCTCGATCTCGGTCGCTCCGTATTCCCTGTGGTTCGCGGCGACCACCTTGCCGCCGAGAAGCTCGCAGCCAAGCTGCATGCCGTAGCAGATTCCCAGGACCGGGACATCCAGATCAAAAATGCCTGGATCACAGCGAGGAGCCTCTTCCTCGTAGACGCCCGATGGGCCGCCGGAAAGTATGATTCCCTTGAGCTGATGACGAGACAGTTCCTCGCAGCTCGTATCGTATTTGAGGATCTCGCAATAGACGCGATGCTCCCGTACGCGACGGGCGATCAGCTGCGTGTATTGAGAACCGAAGTCTAATATTGCGACAAATTCAGGCACGAATTTAAATCCAGATAGATCATTGAAAGGCAGCCAGACGGCTGGCTGCCAAGGAAAAGATACCCTAGCGGGAGACGGGTCGGCAAGGGTATGGGTTATTGCCGGTCACGTCCGCCTTCGCGAAAAGGCTCATCGTAGGCCATCAATCCGTGGACTCCGCCTTCGCGCTGGGCTGAGGGCGTGCGTCGCTCGAAGCGGAGCTCATCGTTCTCCAGGGCAAGGTGAAGGCTCTCGACCGTGCTGTACCCCATATCCTGGAAGGACTGGCGCAGGCTCTGGGAGAGGTAGGGGAGCAGGTCATAGACGGAGCCCTTGTCGACGACCAGGCCGGAGACTCCCTGGGCGACCTTGATGTTCTTATTGGAGTACATATAACGCTTTCCTCCGCCGCGCTCCATCGCCTCTACGGAGGCCATGCCCCGGTACTTCTTGACCCGGATCCCATCTTTGTAGAAATAGTCTCCCGGCGTTTCCTGCGTTCCGGCGAACATCGAGCCCATCATCCCAACATTGGCGCCAAGGGCCAGGGCCTTGCCGAGGGCTCCCGTATTGTTGATGCCGCCATCAGCGACAACCGGGACTCCGCGGGTTCTGCAGTACTTGGCGCATTGGTACACGGCGGTAGCCTGGGCACGGCCAACAGCCATGGTGTCCTGGGTGATGCAGATGGAGCCGGGTCCCATGCCAATGCGGATGCCGTCCGCTCCCGCCTTGATGAGGTGTTCGCATTGCCTCGTGGTGACCACGTTGCCGGCCAGGACGTCGACTTCCGGGTAGGCTTTCTTGATTTCCTCGATCATCTCGATCTGGAAGACCGAGTCGCCTTGCGCCGCGTCGATAACGACGAGATCGACTCCAGCGTCGACCAGGCCATCGAGACGCTCGCGGTCGGCAAGCTGGGTCGAGATGGTCGCTCCGACTCTCAGCTGCTTGCTCTCGTCCTTGCTGGCCTCCGGATAGTCCCGGTTCTTTTTGAGATCGGTTCGCGAGACGAGGGATATCAGGCGTCCCTCGCTGTCGACGATGGGTAGCTTGCCCTTCTTTGATTCGCGCAGGATGTTGTTGGCCTCGCTCAGGGTCACTCCTTCGCTGGCGGTTACCAGGCTGGTGACCATCACCTCTTCGAGGAGGCGTCCACGATCAGGCTCGAAGTCGATGTCGCGGTTGGTGACGATTCCTACCAGCTTGCTCTGCAGGGTGCCGTCTTCAGTAATGGGAATTCCGGAAAATCCCTGCTGGCTCTGGATCGCGTCGATATCCGCTATGGCATTCTTCGGGCTGAGGACGACCGGATCGGTAATAAAGCCGTTTTCAAACCGCTTGACCTTGGCAACCTCAGCCACCTGGGCTTCGGGAGTGTTGTTGTAGTGGATAATCCCGATTCCGCCAAGGAGCGCCATTCCAATGGCCATCTGGCTCTCGGTGACGGTGTCCATCGGCGAGCTGCAGATGGGGTTCTTGAGGGCAATTCGGCGGGTGATGTGCGTCGAGAGTTCGACGTCCGACGCGGCGAAGTCAATATGTCCGGGCAGAATGATGAAATCGTTGTAGGTCAGGCCATCCCCTCTTTCAAAGAGGATGCCGGCAGTCTCCCCGTCCAGATGCATATTTCGCTCCCCGAAGTCTTCTCTCAAGGATGATTGCCTTAAGCACCAACATGAGAGCCTATAGTCACTTAAGGAAAATTCAATCGGATAAGTATATGTGTGCAGTAAGAGAAATCAAGAACAACTCGCCACACTGTTTGACGTATTCGTTCGCCTGCGGGCGATGCCACGGGGCTGTCGGGTTAGGTCGAAATACGCGTCGGCCGGGTTGTGCCGTGCGGCTCGCCCGGAGGAGTTTTCCCCTGGGGCGGGATCGCCGGACCGGGAGGCGTCCCGATCGGCCCCGCTCGGGTCGGCTCAAAGGTGTCACATTCGCCTAATAGTGTTTGACTGGCAACAGGGGTAATTTTATCATTCCTCAGACTTGAAACCCTTCCACCCTATTGGTTTACGGAGCCTCGGCTGTCTATAACGTGATGAGACCTGTCCGGTTTTTCCGGGGGCTTGGGTGGTTCAGGGTGTCGAGAGCAATTCACGATCCAATATTTACCGTCTGCGGAATACAGACAGGCTTTTTCCCCGGGCGGCTGTTTTGCCCTGCGGGAAAGGGCGGCGAAAGGTAGAGATGAGCGAATCAGAACCCCCCCCCGAATTAAACGACGATGAAGTTGACCAGGTCGACAAGATGGAGGCTGCCGAGGAGAACCTGATCGATGGCGGTGATCTCGAGGCGGTGCAGAAACTCCGTGATGCCTATGACCGGATTCGAGCTGAGCTTGGCAAGGTGATCGTTGGCCAGGAAGAGGTACTCGAGCAGATCCTGATTTCTATTTTTGCCAGGGGGCATAGCCTCCTTGTCGGTGTCCCTGGTCTTGCTAAGACGCTGATCATCTCGACACTCGCGCGATGTCTCTCCCTCTCTTTTTCGAGGATCCAGTTTACGCCGGATCTCATGCCTTCGGACATCACCGGTACCGAGGTAATCCAGGAGGACAAGGGCACCGGCGAGAGAAACTTCAGGTTCCTCCAGGGGCCTATCTTTGCCAATGTGATTCTCGCGGATGAGATCAACAGGACGCCTCCCAAGACCCAGGCGGCCCTGCTGGAGGCGATGCAGGAGCGTCAGGTTACGGCCGGTGGAACTAAACATGAGCTCGAGGAGCCCTTCTTCGTTCTTGCGACGCAGAACCCGATTGAGCAGGAGGGTACCTACCCGCTTCCCGAGGCGCAGCTTGACCGCTTCATGTTCAATATCTTCGTGGATTATCCGACCGAAGATGAAGAGGTCGAGATCATGAAGAGAACCACCGTCGGGCAGGATGTGACTGTTGAAGAGATTCTCGACGGCGACGAGATTCGTGAGCTGCAGGAGATCGTGAGAAAGGTGCCGGTTGCCGACGAGGTGATTCGCTACGTGCTCAGGTTGACCCGGGCGACGCGGATCAATAAGGATGAGGCGCCTGAATACATCAAGGACTGGCTTGCCTGGGGCGCTGGGCCTAGGGCATCGCAATACCTGATTCTGGGGGCTAAGGCCAGGGCGGTTCTTTACGGTCGTAACCACGTCTCGGCTGAGGATGTCCAGGCTGTGGCCTACCCGGTCCTGCGCCACAGGATTCTCACCAACTTTAGCGCCGAGGCTGAGGGAGTCAGCCCCGAGACGATCATCGCCCGTCTGATCGAGGATACTCCCGTTCACGATACGGGTGCCGCCGGGGCCGCCGCGAGCAGTTGATGGTTTTTGCCGGAGCGCAGGGCGCTCCGACTGGACGAGATGCGCCGTTGGCGCGCTTCATTTTCAACGGATTGCAGAATAGGGGAGAGATGATTGGCTGCTGATTCGCCTTCCAAGTACCTTGATCCGAAGGTCCTCAACGGGATCTCCAGGCTGGAGCTCAAGGCCCGGCTTATCGTCGAGGGGTTCATCTCGGGACTTCATCGCAGCCCGTATCACGGCTTCAGTATCGAGTTCGCCGAGCACCGGGAATATGTCCCCGGGGATGATATTCGCCACATCGACTGGAAGGTCTTCGGGCGCTCTGACCGCTTCTATATCAAGCAGTACGAGGAGGAGACCAATCTCAACACCCATATCCTCCTGGACGCATCGGAGTCGATGAACTATTCCTCAGGTGAAGTCAGCAAGTTTGATTACGGAGTGATGGTGGCGGCCTCGCTGGCTTACCTGCTTCTGCGCCAGCAGGATGCCGTTGGGCTGGCTCTCTTTGATGACAAGGTCCGCGACCAGGTAGGCGCGCGGTCCACCGGATCCCATCTCAAGACCCTGCTGGAGGTGGTGGAAAAGCCAGGGCTGAAGGAAAAGACCGATCTCGGGGTTATCCTGCACCAGTTTGCCGACAGGATCAGCCGCAAGGGGCTGATCGTAATCATCTCAGACATGCTCGATGATATTGAGCATATTGAGCGAGGTCTGAAGCACCTGCGCTATTGCAATCACGAGGTGATTCTCTTCCACCTGCTCGACAAGGATGAGCGAACCTTTCCATTTCAGAACATGACCATGTTTGAGGGGCTGGAGGGCATGGAGGATGTGCTGGCGAATCCAAGGCTCCTGAAGGAAGCCTACCTCGGGGAGCTGGAGAAATTTCTCAGCAGGCTGAGGAGGGTCTGTCGGAACAATCGTTTTGATTATGTGGCCCTGGATACCAGCGACCATCTCGACGTGGCCCTCTCGACCTACCTGGCCAAGCGTACGGGGAGCTTGAGACGGTGAGCGGAATCTTCCTCAATTCAGGTCTGCTTTGGCTTGGGGCTCTCGTCGGTGTGCCGATTCTCATCTACCTGATCAATCGCCAGCGCTTTCGCCGCCGCAAATGGGCTGCGATGGATTTTCTCCTCAAGGCGCTGAAGAAAAGCAGGCGAAGACTGCAGATACAGAATCTCCTCCTCCTTCTGATCCGCTGTCTCATCCTTCTTCTGCTCGTGCTGGCCGTCTCCCGTCCGGTTCTGCATTCCAATTCGCAGGCGTTCTCCAGCGAGGGGAACAAGAACTGGATCTTCGCCATCGACACTTCCTATAGCATGGAGTACGTGGATGGTGCATCGAGCCTGCTGGACAGGGCAAAGCAGACTGTCCTGGATGTCGTCACATCCTACGCAAAGGAGGACGACTACGTGGCCGTCATGACGCTGGATTACCAACCGGACGTAATCTTCGAGAGGAGCCAGATGAGCGCCCCGAGGAAAGCGCTGCTCGAGTCTGAGCTCGACCGTCTGGCCAGCAGCAACCGGGGAGTTCGCCTGGTGACCTCGTTGCGTTCCATAGCCGACCTGGCAGATCAATTCGTGACAGCCGCAGGGACGCCCGAGCCGTGCCGGATCGTCTTTCTCAGTGATCTTCAGCGCAAGGACTGGCTTGGCAAGGAGGGGCCGCGGTCTCCCGAGATCAAGCAGCTCATCGATGAGTTCAGCTCCGAAGGCCACGAGCTCGTGTTCTCACAGTTCGCCGCTGCCGAGAGCAACAGGGCCAATGTGGCGATCACCGATCTCACGGTCAAGCCGGATCTCTTCGCCAAGGGGGTGGCTGTCGAGATCCAGGTGACGCTGAGAAATTACGGCAGCCGAGAGGTCGATGGGCTCGACTTTACCGTGCGGGTAGATCCGCCTGTGACAGGGAATCCAGGGGAAGCCCAGGCGGGGGAGATCCTGAGAATCCCGGCCGGAGGCGTTGTGACCCGCAGCCTTCCCTACCGCTTCGATTCGCCCGGATATCACTCGGTTGTCGCCGAGGTGCGCAGTGATGGCCTCGTGGTGGACAATAAGCGGTTCTTTACGGTCGATGTGCGGGATCAGATCGAGATCCTCCTGGTGGATGGAGATCCGGCTGTCGACCCTCTTGAGCGCGAGACCTTCTACCTGCAGACAGCCCTGCAGCCGCGGGACGATGCCATGACCACTCTCGGCGGCCGTATCACTCCCTTCAAGCCGGTCAACCTGACGGCTGACCTTCTTCGGGACGTGGAGTGGAAGAGGTTCTCGCTTGTTGTTCTTGCCAACGTGGCCGAGATTCCCGTAAAGGAGCTCGTGACCCTTCGGCGCTACGTCGCTGAAGGCGGCTTCCTGGTGGTCTTCATGGGAGCCAACGTCGATCCTCAGACCTACAACAGGACCTTTCACGCTCCCGGCCCTGAGCGATTGCTGCCGTTTGAGGTTATTGAGGAGCGTGGCGACAGCCTCAGCCCGGTCTACCTTCAATTTTCCGACAAGTCCCATCCGGTGGCCGATTATTTCGCGCAGCACAAGGAACGAACCGAGCTGCACAGAGCCCTGGTCCCCTTCTACCGATTCATGAAGATGGGAGCGGAGCCCGGAGGCAAGGAGTCCACGGCCAGGGTCTTCTGCCGCTACAACGACCTCGACAGGAGCCCGGCGGTATTTGATAACTCCTACGGCCGCGGCCGGGTGCTGTGGTTCACCTCCTCGGCTGATGATGACTGGAACGAGTTTCCGGCCTGGCAGGACTACGTGGTCTTTCTCTACGAGTCGATCGCCTACCTGATCGGATTCCGCGGTCTGAATGACAACCTCGGGATCGGGGAGGAGTTCCAGCGCTTCTACGACAGCTCGCGCTTCGCCTACGAGGTCAGGCTTTACGCTCCGCCCCTGCCGGGTCGAGGGCTGACTGGAAGCCGCACCGTTCCGATGGCCATGCGCGAGCTTGACGACACAGGGAGGTTCTCCCTGGCCTACGGGCAGACGGATGTTCCCGGGCTGTACAGGCTCGAGCTGAGGCAGGGACAGGGGCAGGCCGCCGGGGAGGAAGGCGAAGTTCCCGCCGCGAAGAAAACCATCGAGTATTTCAGCGTCAACGTCTCGACTGACGAGAGCGACCTGCGTGGGCTCGGGGCCGCGGAACTGGAGTCGCACTTCGGTGTCGAGGCCAGCCAGCTGCTGAACTATTCCGAAGAGGTTGAGACCAGACAGCAGCAGAAAGCCCTGCGGCGCGACCGGGAGCTGTGGAAATATTGCCTGGCGGCGGCTATCGCGCTGCTCTTTCTCGAGACAGCCCTGGCGCAGTTTGTTGGCAGGAGGGCAGGCTGATGCTGCAGACCATCCTGAGAGGAAGCTTTCTTTGCCAGGTCGAGACGCCGGAGCTGGTCACCGAGACTGAGGAGACGATTCGTTGGCTCGATATGCCCGAAGCCTGGATCGTCGCCCTGCTGATCCTCCCCCTGGTGATCGCCTTCGTCGCTTTTTTCTACAAGCGGGAGAAACCGGTCGGGAATCCCCGCTGGCGCTGGGCCCTCGGTGGCCTGAGGCTGCTGGCGTTGGCCCTGGCCCTGCTGATCCTGGCCAATCCGGTGCGGCAGACGAAGACCTATGAAAGAAGCGACAGTACCCTGGTGTTGCTGGTGGATGACTCTCTCAGCCAGGATATCAAGGACAGGTATTCCGAACGCGAGATCCCCAACTCTCTTGCCCGCCTGTTTCGGACCCAGGCGGATATCGTCGAGGGGACGACGCGATATGACCTGGTGCGCAGGCTGGTGCGCGACGAGGAGCTGGGTTTCATCGAGAAGTTAAGGAAGAAGGGCAAGCTCGCGGTCTATACCTTTGGCGGCTCAGTGAACAGCCTCGATAAATTTTCGAAGCTCGAGGGAGATGAGAATACCGCCTCCGAGACCGGAGACGAGACCGCGGGAGCGGCCGCGGATGACGAGTTGCTGCCGTCGTACTCAAAGATTCGGGATGATCCGAGAGTGCAGGAGACGAGGGTGGCCGAGGGGCTCCGGGACTCGGTCTCAGGCGTTCTCGGGCTCGGTTTCGGCAAGCGGCGCGAGAAGGTGTCCGGGGTGATCATGGTGAGCGACTTCCAGCAGAACGCGGATACTATTTCCATTGCCGAGTACGCTCGCAGGCTGGGAGAGCGCAAGATTCCGGTCTTTACTATCGGTGTCGGAAATCCCGATGAGCCGAAGGACATCCGGATCACCAACGTCGATGTAAACGACGTTGTGCTGGTGGATGATGATGTCCCCTTCGATGTTTCGCTGGTCGCCGATGGCTTCGAGGGAGAGCGGGTCCGGGTCGATCTGCGAATTGATTCGGCTATCGTCAACACGAAGTACGTGGTTCTCGATGGGAGCGGAAAACGCCAGGGAGTTCGCTTCCGTTACCAGCCGCGGAAGGCCGGAAAGCTTACGGCCACGGTTGAGGTCGAGCACCAGGTCGGAGAGGTCTTCTCTGACAACAACTCCATGTCGCGCAACCTGACGGTCCTCGATCAGAAGATCAAGGTGCTCTATGCCGAATATCTTCCACGCTGGGAGTATCGCTATCTCAAGAACGCTCTCATTCGCGACAAGACCATGGAGACGCAGGTCTATCTCTTCTCGGCGGATCCCGAGTTCACCCAGGATTCCTCTACAGGAGTTCCCCCGCTGAGAGCTTTTCCTTCCCGCAAGGAGGAGCTGTTCAAATACCACGTGATCATTCTCGGGGATGTCGATCCTGAACGTCACCTCGGCGGCGGGCGCCAGGAGCTGCTCAAGGAGTTTGTCGCCTCGGGAGGCGGCGTCATCTTCCTCAGCGGACCGCATTCCAATCCACTCCGGTATGCTCGCGCGACGGATCTCTACACGATTCTGCCTGTGCAGGTCAACGAGGTGGGGCCGCTCGCGGGGGTAGCTGCCCCGGTCACGGAGTCTTTCAACGTCAAGCTGAGCGCGGTGGGAAGGGAGCATCCGGTGATGAGGCTTGATAATGACCCGGCTCGAAACCGCCAGCTCTGGGAGAACGAAGACGGCCGTTTTTATGAACACCTTCCCGGATTCTTCTGGTTTTCCAGGGTCGGCAAGGCCAAGGGGAACGCCGTGGTGCTGGCGCGCCATCCCCAGCTCGTTCAATCCTTGAGCAATCCGCCCAAGCCTCTGGTCATTTTCGCGTTCATGAATTACGGGAAGGGTCGGACCTTCTTCAGCGCGGTCGACAACACCTGGCGTTGGCGGGCGGGTGTCGACAATCTCTACTTCTACCGATTCTGGGGCCAGCTCTGTCGCTTTGTCGCGGCGGGCAGATTGCTTGGCAAGACACCGCGCTACAGCATCACCTCAGACAAAGAGGTCTACAGCATCGGAGAGAGCGTCCGGATAGAGTGCCAGGTCTACGATGCCAACATGAATCCATCGGAGGACGAGGTCATCTCCATCTACCACCAGGCGCAGGGGGAGGTCGATGAGCCGCCGCAGAAGATAGATCTGTCTCTCCATCTGCAGGGACAGGGGGTTTACAGGGGGATCCTTTCCGCCGGCGCTAGGGGCCGTCACGATCTGTGGCTGGGTACACCCGAGGAACGATTTTCCTTTACCTCTTATACCGTCGAGGTGCCGGCCCTGGAGGCGAGGGACACCCGGCTGAACCGGCCCCTGGGCCGCCAGATCGCGAAGTTGTCAGGAGGCGCGTACTTTGACCTGCACGAGGTGATGAACGCCGTAGGCAAGGTCCAGGGGCTCAGCCAGACGAATGAGACCCCGTTCGTGGATGACGAACTCTGGGACAAGTGGTGGGTTATCGTCATCATCACCGCTATTCTCGCCGCTGAGTGGATCCTGCGAAAAGTGGTACGGCTGGTTTGAGGGGGGATCGGACGGTAAACTAAGATAGCTGAAGCGCGTTGCCGGCAGCTGGATGAAGAGACAGGCAGGTTCAAATCAGTGGACTGGATAACATGGCATCTGCAGAAGATCTGAAGAACAAAATTTCCGGCGGGCGGCTCACGGTATCCGTCGTCATGCTGTTTTGCCTGCTGGCGGCGGGTTCTCTCAGCTTCGCCCGCGAGAAGATCTTCGTTGCAGGAGGCGGGGGAGAGTGGACCTCTCGTCTTGTCGAGGCCCTGGGCGCTGTTGAGACCGGGAATTATTCCATGGCTGCACGGGTGCTCCAGGAGCTGGTCATCTCCGATGAGGGAGGCATGATCAGGATGCCCGTTTTGTCGACCCGCCTCGCTGGGCTCAAGGCGATGCTCGCATCGGATTCCGGAAAACACGCTCCGCTTCCGGCCCCCAGCGCTCGTGCCGTGCCCGTTCGCCCCGGACAGTTCGGGAGGCCCTCTCAATTGGCCTCTCCCAGCGGGACGAAGGAATGGGGGCGCTATCTGAGTGTGTCGAGAGCGGCTACGCTGGTGCTGGGCAGGCTGCCCGAGGCAGGGCTCGCCCGCTACAGGGAACTCTATGGTGAGGCAGCAGGCAAGCTCCTGCGCGACTACGAGGAGACTGGATCCCCCAGGGTTCTTCAGCAGGTCTGCAGGTTCTACGGTCTTACCGAGTCCGGGCTCTTCGCCCGGGAACTGGGCGCGGATCTCGCCTTCGAGTCCGGTCGATTCAAGGCGGCCTGGGTCGACTATCGCTCGGTGCTGGCGGATCGAGCCAGGGGCGCCGTGAAGCCCGGGACGCTGATGCGGCTGGTGGAAAAGTCCCTGGTTTGCCTGAAACACGCAGGCACCCGTGAGCTGTTCAGCCATGAGAAGGCTCGCCTCGATAAGCTGGTCCGTGGTATTGGCGAGAAGGAGCATGGGCTCTACCTCGAGCTGCTGAAGAAGCTCGATAAGGTGGCCTTCCAGGGCGGGCTTCCAGCCAGCGCAGGCCGGGCTCCCGCAAGCTATTGGGGTGGAGAACTTCCGGGCGGCGCCACCTCACCCAGGCTTGGCGCAGGAGGACTCCCGGACCTGCCCGGCGGACCGATGGAGATTTCCTGGATCAGCCTCGACGATGAGCTGCGAAAGACGGTTGCCGTGGCGGATGATCTGGATCCGCTGCTGAACAACAGCTTCTTTCGGGGGCAGCTGATCCAGCCGAAGGGTATCGATTATCCCTTTGTTCCCCTGGTGAGGAAGAACTCCGTGTTTGTCTCCGGTGTCTACAGCATCTACGAAATAGATGGACGTCCGGGAGTCGGGAAGCTCCTGCGCACGATTGAGAAGCCGACCCCTGCCGGGCTGCGCGGACGCTATCGTGAGCAGAGCGATTCATCCATCTACGCGGTGACCTTCTGGGCTCGTGGACTGGATGACGCGGCTGATCGATTCTCAGGTCTTGTCGACCTGCCCGGAGAAATCCTGCTCTCGCACTATATTGCCGGCTTCTCCCGCCGCCGGCATTACATGGGTTACGACATTACGGTCAGCATCCCGACGCGGTCCCTGGCGGCTTTTGATGGAGCTAGCGGCGATCTTCTCTGGCGAACCGAAGACCTGAGAGCCTCGGTACAGAAAGACATCTACGGTCCCAATGAGATTCCGGCGGAGATCAGCTATTCATCTCCGGCCCTGGTTCGCGATGGCATGGTCTTCGCGGGCGGCTGGAAGCAGGATGGCTACATCAACAGCCTGCTGCGCGCGCTGGATCTGAAGACCGGCAAGACGGTCTGGGAGGCCACGGTCTCCTCCTCTCAGATGGAGCAGACCATGTTCGGAGAGCTTGGCCGGGAGCCCTTCGCCTCGTTTCTCCTGGAGGAGGATGGAGTCCTCTACTACCTTACGAATCTCGGTGCTGTAGCAGCCATTGAGAGCCGCAGCGGCCGTGTGCTCTGGGTGACGGCCTACGATGACATCAAGCCTCCGCCTACCATGGGAAGGATACCCCGGCTGCGGCAATTGTATTGGGGGCTCAACTCTCCGCTGCTCCTGGGGAACGTTCTCATCGTGGCCCCTCGGGACTCGCAGTACCTTCTGGCCATCGATACAGGCAAGGGGCCGGCCGGGCCGGGCAGGGAGGGAACGATTCTCTGGGCCTACGACAACTCCGGGGGCGATCTCAGGGACCTGCTGGGGGCCCACAATGGACTGCTGTATTTTTCCGGCCGGGATGGAATTTTCGCTCTTGATATCACCTCGCTCAATGCCGCCGGCGAGCTTGCCCGGAAGCCGCCTGTGTTACGGGCCGCGGCGAACCGCAAGCGGGCGCTTTCCGGGTCGAAGCTTTCGAGGGTCGCCGCTGAAAATATCAACAAGATGTCGGGACTGCCCAAGGTCTATCGTGTCGGCTCTCCCCTGGCATGGGAGGTGGATTCGATCAGGGCCCGCGGACTCCTCACATCCAGCGGAGTGCTTTATGCCGGCAATGGCCAGCTTGAAACGGTCGACTTCGGGTTGAGCAAGCGCAACGCCCTGCTGCCGAAAGATACCGCTCGCCGGGGGTTTTTCAGCTTCGGAGGGGTTTATATCGGCGGGGGACAGATCATCCTTTCTTCCCAGACCTCTATTTCAGCTTTCAGCGGACCCACTTTTTGAGCCGAAATAGGGCCTTACAGGCGTGAAAGGTCTTTATTCGCCTGATTTTACATATCTTAAGCGGTAGAATCTCCCAGGAGATCATACGCAGTCCTCAGACTCGTTTCTGATGTCCTAGATGGATAGCGCAAGAGTGTTGAAAAAAACCGCATACAAGCTCATCTACTCGTTTTTTACGCCGGCAGCGCTGGTTCTTCTCGTCTTGGGGTTGGGGGGCGCGAAGGGTCTGGCCGCTGAGGATGAGCCTGCGGACGAGCCGAAGCCCAGGTCCACCCGGACGGTTTCCGCTTCCACCGCACGGGCCGTAGAGAAGGGGCTCAGCTTCCTGGCGTCCAGGCAGAATTCCGATGGATCCTGGACCGACCGGGTTGGACGCAAGGTGCACATGACCTACCGCGGCACCGTGGCGCCTCATGTCGGGGTGACCGGCCTGGTGGGTATCGCCTTCCTGGCGCACGGCGTTCTGCCCGGCCAGGGCTCCGCCGGTTTCGTCATGAAGAACGGAAAAAAGGTCAGCTATTGCGAGGTGCTCGAGAAGGCTCTCGAATATGTCATGGGCCGCGTGTCGGCTGCCAACGGATTTATCAGCGCCAACGGATCCCGCATGTACAGCCATGCATTTGCCACCCTGTTCCTGGCCGAGGTCTATGGTACGGGATCCTATCGTGACGCGGAGCGGGTAAAGCGGTCGCTGAAGAACGCCATCCGCCTGATCGTCAACGCCCAGAACGCCGAGGGCGGCTGGCGCTATCGTCCTGGCGCCCAGGATTCGGATATGTCGATTACGGTTTGCCAGGTCATGGCTCTTCGGGCGGCGCGCAACGCGGGAATCGAGGTTCCTTTCGCCACGATCCAGAGAGCCGTGGACTATGTGAAGAAGAGCTTTGTCCCCGGGGTCGGGGCCTTCACCTACCAGCTGGGGCTCAAGTTCCGGGGGGTGCACAGCCGCTGGACTCCCGCGCTGACGGCCGCCGGGGTCACCACACTCTATAGCGCGGGGGAGTATGACGCCTTCCAGATCAACGAGGGGCTACGGTACATCTGGCGAGAGCGGCCGAAGCGGGGAGAGGCAAGGTATACCTTCGATTATTATTATTTCCAGTACTATGCCGTCCAGGCTTCCTTCCAGAAGGGCGGGACCTATTGGAAGCGTTGGTACGATTCCATCCGGCAGGACCTGCTGCTGCTGCAGGAAAATGATGGAAGGTGGACCGATCTGGTGGGGGCCAACTACGCCACGGCCATGGCCGCCATCATTCTGCAGTACCCCAACCAGTACCTGCCCATTACGGAAAACTGATCTTGTGAAAGGCTTGAAATCTTCATCCGGTAGAGCTCCAGAGAAGAGCCTTGCTGTGCTCGGCTATTTGCGCCGGAGGATTCGCAGGGCCGCTCTTTTCAGTGGGCTGGTGTGGATAGGTTTCATTGTGTCCATCGGCCTGCTGATCTCTTTCGGCCTCGATTATTTGCTCAGGCTGCCGTTGCCGGTGCGCCAGCTGTTCATGGTCGCAGCCTGGGCTGGCCTGGCTATCCTCTTCGCCCGGCGGATCCTGGCTCCGCTTTCCCGTAAGCTTCGAGATTCGGAGCTCGCGATGATTGTCGAGGAGGCGAATCCGGAGCTCAACCAGTCCCTGGTCACTGTTGTTGAACTCTGTGGAAGTGAGAGCGAGGGGGCTCGGCATGTCTCCCGCGAGATGCTGGACTCGGTGGTAGCGGAGGTAGAGGCGGGCGCGCAGAAGCTGCTCTCACGCGGGGCGCTGAAGCTGCAGGGACTGAAGAGAAACCTGCTGTTGTTCTTCCTGGCCACGGCCATTGTTACTTCCGGGGCCGGATTGCAGCCCGATCTGGCCGCCACCTGGTACCAGAGAAACCTGTTGCTGAACGGCTCCGTTAAATGGCCCAAGACCATCCAGCTGGAGCTGGAGGCTGGAACCCCGGGTGTCGTCGCCATGGGAGATGATCTGCCTGTGGCGGTCCGTGTTCTTCGCGGGTCTCCAAGGACATTGGAGATCAACTGGAAGCTGGCTGATGGAGCGGAGGGCAGGAAGGTCATGGATGCGAGCCCCCAGCAATCGCATGACATCTGGCTGGAGAAGCCAGCGGAGGATTCCAAAGACCTGATCGCCGCCCTGCTGGAGGCCGGCCTGGACAAATTGCTGCTTGCGAAGACCTTTGATCGCGGCCGCGGACGGCTCGTCCGGGAGGTGCTGGCTGGCCGGAGCATCGAGCTGGAGCGTCTGCTGAAGGACGCGGGCGCGAAAGTTCGCATCGAAAGCTACGACCGCTTCGTCTATCTGTTCAGGAACGTGAACCAGCCCTTTGAGTTCTGGGCCGCTGACGGCCGGGGCGAGGATCGCACCGAGCCGGTGGCTGTCAAGGTGAGAAAGCGTCCTCGTATCGACATGAAGGAATGGGAGGAGGGAGGCTATAACCAGGTCAGCTACCAGAACCCGGCCTATACGGGGGGGGGAGAGAAGAGGATCATCCAGCGGCATGGAAATCTGAGGGTTCCTGTCGGTACGGAGGTCAGCTTCACCCTGGCGACCAACGTGATGATTGATAATGCCTATTTAGTCCTGAAGCAGGGGGTCGAGGGAGATGAAGGCGGAGACGCGGGGGGCGACCAGTGGCCCTCTCCGGATTCTGTCGAGCTCGAGGTGAGGGATGGAAGAAAGTTTGGCGGCAAGTTCGTGGTGCAGGAAAGCGGTGGTTATTTCTTCCAGTTTGCCGATCCTGAGGGCTTCCGCAGCTCCCAGCCGGAGCGATTCAGGATCCAGGCGATCCCCGACCGCAAGCCCGTGGTGCGGATTGTAGAGCCGGCCAGGTTGACCGAGGATGTTTCTCCCAATGCGGAGATTCCCATTCAGGCCTGGGTCAAGGATGATTACGCGGTCAAGAAAGTCGATCTGGGTGGAAATTACTACGCTGCCGGCGAGGCTGAGCCTGAAAGGAGCAGGGTCGCCCTGCTCGATATGGAGGCGGACGGTCCGACGGGGGCGAAGGGTGAACCGGAGCTCGATCCTTATGTTCTCAAGCTTGCGGAGCTCGGATCAGGTGATGGGCGCGCGCCCTCTCCGGGGGCTCGTTTTGAGTACTTTGTCCTGGCCGAGGATTTCGGCAGGACCGGGAACAAGAGGGCCGATGGCCGGCCGATAGGGAATATTGGAGAATCCCAGATCTATCTTCTACAGGTGGTCGATCCCGATGTCCTGGAGGACCAGTACGCGCGAGAGGTGATGTCTTTTCGCGACATGACCGACAGGCTGAGGGGGCGGCAGGAATCAGTCAGGAAAGACCTGGAGGAATCCCAGGAGAAATTCCTCCTTGGAGGCAAGCTGGACAAGGACGCGGCGGCCAGGCTCTCGAGGCATCGCCAGGACCAGGTCAGGGTCTCTGAGGGCCTGACGGGGCTTGCCGGGAATATCGGGGAAATGCTTGGCAAGATGAAGATGAACAAGGTCGGCGAGGAAAAATGGAAAGACTGGCTCCAGGGGCTCAGGGAAGAGCTCGATGATATCGTTGAACATAAGTCCGACCGCATTGCTGAACAGCTGGATGAGCTGCGCTCCCGGGCACAGGAATCTGAGCAGGATCCGGCCGCACTTGCCAGGAGCGTGGCGGCGCAGCTCGAGGTGGAACGGGACCTGGATTCGATCGTTGTAAGGATGAGCGAGTTTGGCGATCTGCGGGGCCTGATCCAGCTGATGAGAGAGATCAAGCGGCGGCAGGAGGGGCTCAGGGAGGATACCAGGAGCCAGACCGAAAAAGATGGTGATGGAGGAAAAGAAGAATGATGACTCGGATGTCTTCCCTCGTCCTGTCGGGTAAGATGAGACCTGTTATGCGTACCTCGCGGTTTTATCGTTTCGTTGTTCTGCTTTCGGCCCTGGGATGTGTCTCCGCGGCTGCCGGGCCGGGTTTTTCGCAGCCTGCTCGGGGAGAGGACAAGGACCGGTCACGCGAGCTGTCCCGGGAGCAGGAACAGATTCGCGCCATCGTCCTCAAGCTGGCCGATGACATGGACAAGGTGGCTGACAAGTTGGCGGCCAGTGAGCCGCAGGATGCCGAGCGTCTGCGGGCGGGAGCGCGGCAGATTCGTACCCAGCGGCTGCCTGACACCCTCGCGCAGATTGAGGGAATGCTTTCGAACAAAGATTTCATCTCCGCTGTCTCACGGCAGAATGATGCGATCAAGATTATTGACGATATCCTCGCGGTGCTGGAGGCTAGCCAGTTCAGCGAGAGCCGCGCCGGGCAACAGCTCGAAAAGCTCAAAGAGCAGCGTAAGCTCACCGGAAAGCTCAAGCAGGAGCAGGAGCGCCTTCTTGATGAGACCAGAAAATTTCTGAGTGAAAAGCAGGCAGCCGAAGGGCTGCAGGACCTCACGGATCTGATCAGCGAAGTTCTGAAGATGCAGGAGGGGCTTGTAAAGGGCGATTCCACGGAGAAGATCGATCCCGAGGGAACGGAAAAGGACAGGCAGGCTCTCGACCAGGCGATTGAGGCCGCCCGAGCCCTGCAGGGTCTTCAGAAACGGGTCAACGATGGCCTGGGCAAGCTGCCCCGAGGGGAGGAGCGTGAGAAAGATCAGCGGGAGATTGCCGATGCCAGGAAGGCGATCGAGAATCTCGATGAGCTCATTCGCCAGGCCCGCGCCCTGGCGCAGGATTCAGGTCAGCTGGATACGAAGTCGAAAGAGCTGGGCAGGATGAGCGCGGCCAACAGGCCTGTCTCTCCAGGGAAGCCCGCGGGAGAACAGTCGCAGCCGGCGGATGGAGATGCGAAAAGCAAGGGCGAGCCGGTTCAAGGGGAGCCGGTTCAAGGGAGGCAGGGCAAGGGCGAGGAGGCTCAAGGCGAAGAGGGAAAAAAAGAGCAGGGAGGCGAGAGCCCCGCTGAAGGACCAGCCGGAAGGAAAAGTCCTGAGGCCGGCAAGGGCGAGGCCGGCAAGGGCGAGGCCGGCAAGCCGGGTGCAAAGTCGCCGCCGGGTGCGAAGGAGAAGACCTCAGGAGAAGAGACTGCGCCGGAGCTTCAAAAGGGAGCCAGCGAGTTGGAGCTGGCTCGGGTGGCCCAGGAGATTTCTGATCTGAAGGCCGAGCTCGAGAGCCGCGCGCGACAATTCCAGGAGGGTCTTCGGAAGGCTGGAAGCAAGCTCAAGGAAGAGGCCCTGCCGGAATCGGTCAGGGAAGGAGTCTCCGCCGCCGCGAGGAAGAGCCGGCAGGCGGAGGAATCGATCAAGCGGGACGACTTCAAGGCGGCTGAGCAGGGGCAGGAAGGGGCCGCGCAGGAATTGGAGCGAGCCCGGGAGGAGGTCGCGAAGCAGCTGAAGGAGGCCATGGCGAGAAACGCTCTGCAGACGGCCGGGCTTGGCCAGGAGGAACAGAGGCTCTCCCGTAAGGCGTCTTCCGCTTCCAGCCAGGCGGGGGAGCAGGCCCGGAAAAGTGAGTCCCAGGCTGCCAGGGATGCTCTCCAGCGGGGCTCAGCTCTCTTTAAGAAGGCCTCGGATGCAATGAGGCAGGCGCGAGAATCGCTCAGCGAAGCGCGGCAGGGACAGGCGGAAAAATCCGGCAGGGAGGCTTCGGCGGCTCTCGAGCAAGCTCAAAAAGAGCTCGAGCAGGCGAAGGAGGAGCTGGCAGGAAGGTCTGAGCTTCAGAAGAAGCAGGATCTCGAGAAGAAGCTGGCGCGCAAGACAAAGGATGCCGCCAGTGAAACCAGCCGGCTCGAGCGCAAGCTGCGACGAAAGGATGAGCAGAAGCCGGGCGGCTTGCGGCAGGCGGGGCAATCTCTTGAAGAGGCCGCTCGGAAGATGACGGAATCCTCCGAGGCTTCGCGCCAGGGGCGCCAGGAGCTGAGTCGGAAACGCCAGGAGGAGGCGCTCGACCAGCTCAAGAAGGCAAAGGAGCAGGTGGAGGAGAAAAAGAAAGAACAGCTGGCGAAGCTCGAGAAGCGCAAGCGCTTTGACATGCAGTCTCAAGAGCAGAAGGAGCTTGCGCGCCAGACCTCAGATGCCGCGAAACAGAACAAGTCTTCAGGGCAGCCCCAGCGTTCACAGCAATTGCAGGATGCCTCTGAGAAGATGGAGCAGGCAGCTGAGAACCTCGAGCAGGGCAATCCTGATGAGGCGGAACAGGACCAGGAGGAGGCTCTCGCCAAGCTCCAGCAGCAGGAGGAAGAGCTTCGGCAGGAAGAGGAAAGCCTTGAAGAGCTCAAGCGTGAGCAGGAGCTGGTTTCACTGGTCAAGGAGCTTACCGAGACAAGGGATGCTCAGCTCAAGATCAATACCGCTACGGCCGCTGCCCAGCGGGAGCGGCCCGCGGGGCGTTTGAGCCGTCGACGCAGGGCCTCTCTGCAGCGCATGCTGGAGCCTCTCGCGCGGCAGGAAGGAGACCTGTCGGACAAGATCACTACGCTCATCGGCCGTCTCGAGGAAGAGTCGTCGAGGGTCTTCAGCTTCATGTTGAAAAACGTCAGCGCTGACATGCAGCAGGTCCGCGATCTTCTGCTCGAGCTCGAGACGGACTCCTTTACGCAGTTCCTTCAGAAAAGCGTGGTGGTCGACATCGAGAGGATGATGGCTTCCCTCGAGGAACAGCTCGAGGTGATGAAGCGCCAGCGCCAGCAGCAACAGCAGCAGCAACAGGACCAGCAGCAACCTCAGCAGCAGAACGAGGCGCTGGTGTCGATGCTTGCGGAGCTGTTGATGTTGAAGAATCTGCAGCTCGAGATCAACAGGCAGACCGGGCAGCTCGAGGATCTTCGCCAGAGCAACGATGGCAGCAGCGACTCGGAGCAATGGTCGAGAGCTCTCGATCGACTGCAGCAACGCCAGGGAAATGTCGGCCGCCTGGTGGTTGAGCTGGCCGAGGATTTCAGGAAGGCCCAGGAGCAGCCCCAGGGCGGCCCCGCCGCCGGAGAGGAGCCCGGGGGGGAATCTTCCGAAGAGACGCCGGGAGAAGGTCCTGAAAAAGTTCCCGAAGGTGGGGGCATTGGTGGTGGAGACGATGCGGAAGAGTAGGTGACCGAGAGGGCCTGGCTGGAATTTCCAGGGTCCCCGTGAGAAGGTGCTGTTTTAGAAGAGGTAGAATTGTACGCTCAGGAATCTTTCTTGGAACTATGGATGCTGGTCTCGCTGATCCTGATCGGGGCGGGGCTCTTTATCTCGATCTGTCGGAAAGCCACCGAGCGTTTTTCCAGGAAGGCCCTGCTGGAGAGGTCCGTTGACTGGGGCCCTGAGCGAGTGGAGCGATTCGCCAGGTTCAAGGAAGATTACGAGGGTACGCTAGGCAACTTCGACATCGTTGTCCGCTGCGTCATCTCCTGCTGCTGGCTGCTTGGCCGTCTGCCCGCGCTCGAGACGGCATCTCCCGATTTCACCTTCAATACAGATCTGGGCATTTGCCTGGCTATGCTGGCGCTGGAGATCTTCGTCTTGCAGGTACTCGTCCTGGAACTGCTCTCAGCTATCATCGGTCGGCTCTGGCCGGAGGCCTGGCTGGCTCGTTTTTCGAGACTTATCCGTTTTCTGCATTCCTGTTTTGGCCCTGCCCGGTGGCTCCTCGAGGCCATCCTGCGTCCGCTTGCCAGGGTCTCCGGGCGCAGCTCACATAGGGATTCCGCTGATATTCTCGAAGAGGAGCTGCGTTCAAAGGCTGAAGAGGTCGAGCGTGAGGGGCTGCTCGAATCCGAGGAGATGGAAATGATCGAGTCGATCATTTCCTTTGGAGATGTGGAAGTCTCGGAGGTGATGACGCCCCGTACGAAGATGACCTGCCTCGATCTCGACGAGCCGCTCTCTGAGAATCTCGAGAAGGCGATCGAGTGCGCCCTTTCGAGAATACCGGTCTACAGGGAGAGTAAGGATAATGTTGTCGGCATCCTCTATGTGAAGGATCTCCTCCGGAGTCTCTACAGCAAGGAGGACATCTCGCTTGAGGCGCTCATTCGCAGCCCCTATCGTGTTAGCGGCGGGAAGAAAATCGATGACCTCCTCCAGGAGTTCAAGCAGCACCGCCTGCATATTGCCATTGTCATGGACGAGCATGGCGGCACCGAAGGCCTTGTGACCATCGAAGATGTGATTGAGGAGATCGTCGGTGAGATCAGCGACGAGTACGAACAGGAGGAGGAACTGGCGTCGATCCAGCGGCTCTCCGATGGGCTGGTCAGCGTGGATGCCGCGGTTCACATCGATGATCTCAACGAGGAGTTGAGCCTTGGTATTCCTGAAAATGAGAACTACGACACGATCGGGGGATTTCTCTTTTCAAGCATGGGCAGGATTCCGAAGGTCGGTGACACCTTCGCTCTCGAGGGAGTGCAGTTCGAGGTAACCAGCGCCGATGGCAGAAGAGTTCATCGACTCCAGCTGCGGGTGCTGGAAAAGGGTGGACGAGAAGATGATGAAAATGGAGAAGTTTGAAGGTCCGCATCCTGCGGCGGAAGGTCCCGGCGTTTTTGGAGGTGGTGTTAAGAGTTGAAACTCAGGACCCTCGCGATTCCAATTCGTTGCGTCGACTATAGCAACACCAGCCAGATCGTCTCGATGTTCAGCCGGGAGGAAGGTCTTCTCGAGGGGATTGCCAAGGGCTCCCATCGTCCGAAGAACTCCTTCCAGGGCCCCTTTGACCTGGCCGTCATCTACGACGTCTCTTACCTGAAGCGAGGCACTCCAGGCTTGTCGATTCTCGCCGAGGCCGAGGTGGTCGATGGCTGGCGGGGAATCAGAACCTGCTGGATGAGACATATCCTGGCCAGCCAGCTGGTCGAGTTTTTGCGCGGGGTGAGCCTTCCCGCCGACCGGACTCCAAAGTTGTTTGACCTGGCGGCCAGGACCCTGGCTCATTTTTCAGGAGCAGCCCTCGACAGCTTGCCCTGGTATATGCTGCATTTTGAGATTCGGGCCCTGCACCTGCTTGGCTTCCTTGGCGGGGTCGATTCCTGCGCGGTTTGCGGGCTTCCCTGGCCTGGAGGTGGTCGTTCAGCCTACTACAATTCGTTGGCGGGAGGACTGGTTTGTCGCGGTTGCAACCACGAGGCCGACACTCCTCCAGGAGGCGCGATCACCCTGCCAGGCAGCGGGGTGCGGCTTCTGAAGGACCTCTCGGAGATGCCGGCGCCGCCTGAATCCAATGGGGTCGAGAAAAAGAATCTCAGGCAGGTGCATTCCTGTCTTGTTCACAGCTTTACCACGGTGTTGGAACGACCGCTCAAGATGTTAAGATATCAGGCCAGCTGGCTGTAGTGTCGCCGCCTCGTGTTTTTGATCCTTTTTCAGGAAGGCCTTTGATGATTGCTCCAGGTCGAATTCTTCCGGGTCTGTTCTGCGTGTTGCTGGTGTTCGGTTGTGCCGGTTCGGAGATACCCGAGTCGTCTGAAGACGTGAGGATTCGCGGCGGTGGGACCGGCACGACCTGGTCCGCGGATGCAGGGTGGCTTCTTGAGGAAAAGGGAAAGTGGGGGGCTCCTGGAAGTTTGCGTCGCGAGGCCCTGAAAGCTTTCGAGGCAGAAGCCTACGCCGACGCGTTGGAGGCCCTGATGGTCCTCTACAATTCCCCAGGAACCGCTGAGATGCGGGACCTGAGCTACTATCTCGGTGAGAGCCTCTACCAGCTGGGCCGGTACGAGGAGGCCATCGAGTACCTCAAGAAGGTCTACAAGGCTGACTTCCCTTCGCCGGAGCTGATCGACAAGTCCAGGAGGAGGGTATTCGAGATCGCCCTGGCCTACCTGCGGGGCAGAAAGACCAGGGATGTCCTGTGGGTCTTCAATGCTCAGTCGCCGGAATACGGGATCGATCTCCTGTTGGATCCGGCAGAAGGTCTCATCACCGATAATCCCTATTTGTCGTTTGCGGACGATGCCAAGGTCGAGGTGGCTAATTACTATTTCGATCAGGAGCAGTATGCCGAGTCGGTCCCGCTCTACGACAGCATCCTGTCAATGACCGACAAGGAGTGGCAGGAGCTGGCATCATTCCAGGGAGCCCTGGCGGAATATTTCCAGGTGCGCGGTGCGGTGTACGATGAGAACAAGCTCCTGGAGGCTCGCAGGAGGTTTAGGGGCTATCTGCAGCAATACCCCCGGGGCGAATATGTAGACCAGGTCAGGGGAAAGCTCAGCGAGATCAACGAGCTGGAAGGGGAGAAGAACCTTAACATCGCCAGATTCTATCTGAGGGAGGACGAGCTGAGGGCGTGTGACATCTATCTTCGACTCGTTCTCGACAGGTACCCCAACACTCTTGCCGCCCGGGATGCCAGGGAATTACGCAGGCGCCTTGAGAATACGGAAGAAACGGAGCTTCGGTGACCAGGATTCAATTGACCAGCCTGCTGTTGTTTTGCGCCTCACTGCCTGCACTCTCGGGGTGTGGATACAGGCTTGGTGTTCAGGCACCTCCCGGGGTCTATCGCATCGCCGTTCCGACATTTACAAACCAGACCTTCCCGCTGCGTCGGGATATCGAGACCGAGCTGACCTCCGCCCTGCGACGGGAGATCCAGGGGCGGACGGCTCTGCGGCTGGTGGCTGACGGTGACTCCGACATGACCGTCTATGGCTGGGTCAGGGAGTTCCGGGAGAGGGTGCTCGCCGAGGGAGAGTTTGACGAGAAGCTCGAGTCGATGGTTTCTTTTCGTATCGATCTGAGGATCGAAGACTACGTCAACGGAACGGTTAGAGAGGAGACGGTGGTCGAGAACCAGCCGCTCTCGACATCCAGGGAGGAGAGCATCGATGACGCCCGGGGGCGAGCGGTAGACAACCTTGCTGAGAAAATTCTTTTGAAAGTGGAGTCCTGGTAATTCCATGGCAGGCAGGCTGGATCACATGATCGGAGAATCCGGAGGATTTGAGCTGGAGCTTCCGCGAGGCGGCAGCTGGAAGCTCGGGTCTCGCCCGGCCCTGATGGGCATCCTGAACTGCACCCCGGATTCCTTCTCCGATGGAGGCCAGTACGCAGGCCCGGAGGCGGCGGTCAATGCGGCCTGCGGGATGGTTGAGGATGGGGCGGACATCGTGGATGTCGGCGGCGAATCGACTCGCCCCGGCGCTGATCCCGTTTCACTGGATGAACAGCTCGAGCGGGTGATCCCGGTGATCCGGGACCTCCGCCGGCGTTCTGATGTTCTTGTCTCCATCGACACCCGTGACCCGCAGGTAGGCCGTGCGGCCCTCGAGGCTGGTGCCGATATCGTCAACGACGTCAGCGCCTGCGATGATCCGGGATGGGTGTCCGTCCTCACGGAACATCGTTGCCCGGTGATTCTCATGCATATGCGGGGAACCCCCGCCAGCATGCAGGAAAATACTGATTATCCTGCAGGGGTTCTGAATGAGATCTGCGGATTCCTCGAGGACAGGATAGAGTCCCTGGCCGCCGGCGGGATCGCCCGGGAGAGAATGATAGTCGATCCGGGGATTGGTTTTGCCAAGGAGGCCGGGCAGAACATGGAAATCCTGGCAGGCCTGCGCCAGCTGAGCGGTCTTGGCCGGCCGGTTCTCTTTGGCGCTTCGCGAAAATTCTTTCTAGGGAATATTATAGGTGATGCAAGCGGCCGTGGCCGCGATCCTGTGGAGAGGGATGTCGCGACCGTTGCGGCCAATATGGCTGCCGTGCTGCAGGGTGCTTCGATCCTGCGCGTTCACAATGTCCCCTATACGCGCGATCTGCTGGATGTCGCCGAGGCCCTGCGGCTGGCGGCAGAACAGGGGATCGCTTTGGATGCCCTGCAGGGATCGGGCGGGGGAGGTGCTTGAGTGCCGGATCTTTTCACAACCCTGTGGAGCGTGGTCAACTGGATCAGCCTGGAGTATCTCGTAGAGATCTTTGTGATCTTCCTGGTCATCTACGCTTTTCTTCGGTTCATGGAGGGAACCAGGGGCGAAGGGATCCTGAAGGGAATAGCTCTGCTGATGCTGATTTTCCCGATCCTCCTGGCGATCATCGCCGAGCGGCTCAATGTCATGGATCGCCTGCTGGTTATCATCAGGTTCTTCGGAGCCGCGGCGATTCCGGCCATCGTGATTGTAGTCCAGCCTGAGCTGCGGAGAGCCCTCGTCCGGCTTGGGCAGACCCGGCTGCTGGGATTATTTCTGAAGCGGGAGACCGAGGGAATTGTCGAGGAACTCGTCAGGGCTTCTTTCCGGATGTCGCGCAGGAAGATCGGCGCCTTGATCGCTATTGAGAGAGATGTGGGGCTGAAGAACTATATCGAGCATGGAACCCAGATCGATTCGGTCGTTAGC